>CAZFJG010000084.1:0-6977 GCA_964519285.1 uncultured Synergistales bacterium
GCCGTTACTGACTCGGTTGCAGGCTGGCTGGTCCTCATGGACATGGAGGAGATGGCGCAGTCAACGACATCTGCACCGGCCATAATACCTGAAACATAAGCCATGGATGCCATTCCGCTCGTATAGTGGCAGTGTATCTGGACGGGAAGCCCGGTGGCTTTCTTTATTGCCGTAACAAGTTCCCAGGAAGCTGAAGCGGAAAGAAGCCCGGCCATGTCCTTTATACAGATGGAATCTGCACCCATTTCCTTCATGTTCTTCGCAAGATTAGAAAAAGTCTTGACAGTATGAACAGGTGACAGGGTATAGGAGATGGACATCTGAAGGTGAGCTCCTTCTTTTTTTACCTGATCTGCAGCGATCTCAAGGTTTCTAAGATCGTTCAGGGCATCAAAAAGACGCATTATGTCAATTCCGTTACCAACAGCTCTCTTAACAAATTCTCTTACCGTATCATCTGCGTAATGCCTGTATCCAACGAGATTCTGTCCTCTCAAAAGCATTTGTAGACGGGTGTTTTTAAAGTGCTTTCTGAGGGTTCTGAGTCTTTCCCATGGATCTTCGTCAAGGAACCTCATGCAGGAATCGAAGGTAGCCCCTCCCCAGACCTCCAGTGAGTGATATCCTACCTGGTCCATTACGTCAAGAACAGGCATCATGTCCTCGATTCTTAAACGTGTGGCCATCAGGGACTGGTGAGCGTCTCTCAGGACTGTCTCTGTGATACCAATTTTCCTGGTGGACAGCATCTTCTTCTCAAATTCTGAAACTTCCGGTGTCTTGTTCTGCTGTTTCTTTACTACTGCTGTTTTTTTTCCCACTTTATTCTCTCCTCTCTCCCGAATAAATCCACTTTTATATTTTCTGAATATCAGGAATAAAGTTTCTCCAGACATGCCTGCGCGAGGGCAGCAAGACTCGAAACACACATAGCCTCCGGCAGGTCTGTTTTTCCATATGCCAGAGGAATTTCCGTACAGGCTGCTATTACAGGAATTTCTCTTTCTTTCCACAGGTCAAGGATCGCTTCTTTAAGAAGTTTTCCGCCCTCTTCGGTGCGATTTGCCTTTACAAGCCTGATACTTTCCTGAACCCTGTTCTGAACCTCTTTCGATGGCAAAAAAAGGCTGTAACCCAGCTTGTTCGCATATTCTTCGTAGACTCCGCTTTTAACGGTACCCTCCGTAGCCAGAAGCCAGGAGCCCTCAGGACCCTTTTCCCTTGCAAGATCCACGGTGGATTCTACTATGTGCACAAGAGGAACTGGCAGATCCTCTCTGAACCTGTTAATGAAATAATGAGCTGTATTACAGGGAACAGCGAGGATATCCGCTCCCCAGCTGGCAACCTGAAGCAGTCCTTCTTTCAGCTTTCCTTCAGGTGACGGTCCGTTACCCATGATGAACGTACTCCTGTCAGGAATAGATGGCCTGGAAAGCATTATGATCTCCGGGTGTTTCTGATCACTGTCTGCAGGAGCCATAACTGCAAGAAGTCTGAGGAATTCAGCACTTGCGGCCGGCCCGAGACCACCCAGGATCCCGAGGGCCTTTTCAGGAACTTCTCTTGAAACCTTAAGGTTCATCTCAACTTACCTCCCTTTTGTCTGACCCTTTATAAAAAAGGGAAAAATCGCTGTGTAAATTAAAAACGGGGAAAGGGAAAAGCCTTTCCACCGTTTTGAGGGGGTGTATATCAGAGATCCTTCATTGATCGAAGCTATTCAAATTGACAAACTCATGCCGGTCCTGCCAAATACCACATCCTGCTCTCTGGAGTACAATTCTGCTGCTGCAGGAAATCCGGTACAGTGACAGGGAACCCACTTTTTAACGTTAAACCTGGTCAAAAGTTCATCTACTATTGTCGATACATAA
The DNA here is from genome assembly GCA_964519285.1 of uncultured Synergistales bacterium. Taxonomy (GTDB): domain Bacteria; phylum Synergistota; class Synergistia; order Synergistales; family JAFGMB01; genus CAZFJG01. The sequence goes on from CAZFJG010000084.1 coordinate 1,878, forward strand.
TCCCGGGATTTCTCGCCGATATGCATTCCTCCGGTTACAGAATAAAAATCCCTTGTTCCGAAAAGAGATGCCGCTTCCTCGAGGATGTTCACTATTCCTGCGTGAGCACAACCCAGGATCACGCTGAGTCCTTCCTCTCCCTCAACTACAAGTGAAATGTCATCTTCAAAGGTATCGGTAATCCAACCCTCTTTTGATGGAAGCTGAAGGTGTGGTGGAGGAGTAAAGAATTTTGGATCTCTTTTTTCGAGGGGTACTGATATAGCCCAGACATTGTCAGTAATCTCTGTCTTTCCTTCCACTTCCCTGAGATCGAGAGATTCCCGATTAATGTGGCAGCCTATGAAATACCTGGTCCCGTTCTTGTGCCTTCTGTGTGAACAATCCAACTGGGGATGAGCCCATACCGGAATGTTACCAGCCTCTATAAGGACCTGTCCCAGCATACCTGTATGGTCGTAGTGTCCGTGACTCAATACGAGAATATCTGTTTTCTTGAGATCAATTCCCATTCGGGGAGCATTGTACATAATAGCCCCGGCCTGCCCTGTATCGAAAAGTATATTCTCTTTTCCGGTCTCAAGCCAGAAACTTAATCCATGTTCTGCCTTAAGGTCCTGTCTTCCTGCATAATTATCCACAAGTATTGCCAGTTGCATAGGCATAAAACACCTCCAATGGGAAATCCCTGATCCTCCTGTTTGCTTTACGCTAAGCTGCCAAAAACTAACTAATAAATTTTACCAGCTTGTCAGGATCTATATTACCACCTGACAGGAAGAAACATACCCTTTCTTTCGGCTTGAAGCTTATCTGTCCCTGCATCGCCGCGGCAAGACCTATTGCAGCCGACGGCTCCACGAGTACCTTACCTTTGAATACTATCTCGTTAAGGGCCTTTGTGATGAATTCATCACTGGCTGTAACTATCTCATCTACATACTGGTCTATAAGAGGATAGTTGTGTTCTCCTGTCTTGGTTATCATTAAACCGTCTGCAAGTGTGGCTCCCATTGGGACCTCCACGGGATGACCGGCTTTTCTGCTTTCGCTGTAGCGAGGGATAGTATCCGGTTCTACTCCAATGATCCTGGTATTAGGATTTGTCGCTTTTACTGCAAGGGCAACTCCTGCTAATAGACCACCGCCTCCGAGAGGAACAACTACTGTGTCAAGATCAGGCTTGTCCTGAATAAGCTCCAGTCCCGAGGTACCCTGGCCGGCAATCAGCTGGGGATCATTGTAGGAATGTACCAGGGTATATCCCTTTTCGTCCTGGATCTCGTAAAGTTTCTTGTAGCGCTGGATTGAATCAAAACCATGAAGAATAACCTCTGCTCCAAGAGCCTTTGTCCCTTCGATCTTCGACTGGGGTGCATTTTCAGGCAAAACAAGGACAGCCTTTATACCAAGCATTTTCGCAGCATAGGCAACACCTTGTGCATGGTTACCTGAAGAAGACGCTATAATCCCCTTTTTCCTCTCTTCATCTGTAAGAGAAAGTATTTTGTTTGTAGCTCCTCTGATCTTGAAGGAGCCCGTCAGCTGTAGACACTCGGGTTTAAGGTATACTTCCGTGTCCTGAAGAGCATCCAGTTTGTCTGCCCTCAGGAGAGGGGTGTGCCTGACTCTTCCCTTAAGCCTTTCTGCGGCTTCTTTGATATCATTAAATGATACTGTCATTCTGTAGCCATCTCCTTTTTATCCGAGTAATTTTTCCATTGCTTTCTGAATTCTTGATGCTGCTTTTTCCAGATCTGCCATTGAAGCAGCATAGGAGATCCTGAAGTTATGTTTGTTTCCCGGTCCAAAGGCAAGCCCCGGAATCACTGCTACACCAGCCTCATGTAGAAGATATCTGCAGAACTCCTCGCACTCCATTCCGGTTTCCCTGATATTAGGGAAGAGGTAAAAGGCTCCTCCCGGAGCAACGCAGCTAAGACCTTTTGTTTCGTTTATGGCGTTCAGGATAAACTCTCTTCTTTTTGCAAATTCTTCCACCATTTTTCTGGTCGGTTCCTGGCTTTCGTTCAGTGCGGCAACTGCTCCCCACTGGACCATTGTGGATGCATGGGTAACAAGATACATGTGAAGCCTGACCATTATATCGATAAGCTCCTGGGGGGCTGCCACATATCCAATTCTCCAGCCCGTCATGGCATGGGACTTGGCAAACCCGTTGAGAACTATGGTTCTTTCCCTCATTCCGGGAAGAGAGGCAATACTGACTGCTGAATAACCGGGATAGACTATTCTCTCATATATCTCGTCGGAGATCACAAGCAGATCATGTTTCCTTGCAAATTCTGCGACCTTCTCAATAGTCTCCTTTTGCTGAACGCTTCCTGTTGGATTGGAGGGATCGAGAATAACGAGAATTCTGGTTTTGTCAGTTACTTTCTTCTCAAGTTCATCAATATCTATCTGGAAACTGTTTTCATCGGTAAGTGAGTACTGAACAGGCACAGCCTGGTTGAACACCGGAACATGGGTATAATTTACCCAGGATGGATCAGGTATAAGAACCTCATCTCCGGGGTCAAGAAAGGCTGTAAGTGCTAAAAATACACCTTCTGCTACTCCCACGGTGCATATGATCTCCTCGGGGGAGTAGGAAAGACTGTTTTCAACGGACAATTTATTGCAAATGGCTTCCCTGAGTTCGAGTATGCCCTTGTTTGCTGTGTAATGGGTTGCACCTTTGCCTACGGCTTCCTCCATGGCCGCAATTATATGTTGAGGAGTATCAAAATCCGGTTCCCCAAGACCGAGACTTACGATGTCATGTCCTTCCTGTCTTAACTTGTTTACCTCTGCAAAGACCTTTCTGATGCCTGACACGGGTATTTTTTCCATCTTCTTTGACTGCACGAACATTTTAATCCACCCCTATGAAGTGAAGGTTTTCAAGATCCCTCGATTTTTCCGGTTCTCTATAATTGTGTTATCTTTATATTAAAGCGTGGGAGGCTAATATTAGCCTCCCTTTTTATAATCTTTATTTACAACTTCAGTTATTCATCAACGACTATGGCGAGATCAGGACATGTTTTTTCGCAGAGCCTGCACTTTATGCAGTCTTCCTGTCTAACTGCCGCCATAATGCTGAAACCTTTATTATTTACCTCGGAAGATATATCGAATACATTTTTTGGACAGATGCTCTTACAAAGGCCACAGCCCTTGCAGAGATCCTTGTGAATATGCACTGCCATCAGTTGTCACCTCTGATCTTCCTTATTATTTCAACCATTTCCTGAGGAGTCCTTCCAACCTGAACTCCGGCTTCCTTAAGCTTCGCGATCTTTGACTGGGCTGTTCCCTTGTTCCCCTGTACTATTGCTCCGGCATGTCCGAGGGATTTTCCTTCAGGAGCCGCTCTTCCGACTATCATGGAGACTACGGGCTTAGTAACATGCTCTGCGATAAAGTCCGCTGCATCTTCCTCCATAGTTCCACCTATCTCTCCGAGGAGTACGATCACCTTTGTCTGGGGGTCCTCCTGGAAAAGGGCTATGGCGTCTCTCTGGGTCATCCCCCAGAGAGGACCTCCTCCGAGGGCCATTACTGTGGACTGGCCTATTCCGGCTTCCGTAAGGCTCTTACCTATCTCGTAGGACAGGGCTCCGCTCTTGGATACGATGCTTACGTCACCTTCCATGTACATCATGGGAGGATGGGCGCCGAGTTTGCACTTGCCTGGAGCTATCAGACCTGCTGTTCCGGGACCGAGTATCCTGGTACCGTGGGCATCTGCGTAGTTCAGTATCTCTATGACATCCTGGGAAGGTATCTCTTCCATTGTCAGGACAAGGAACTTGATCCCGCTGTCTATGATCTCAAAGGCAGAATCCTTTACGGCTTTTGCGGGCACAAAGCTTATGGCTGCATCTATCCTGTGCTCCAGGGCAGCCTCCTGAACAAGGTCATATACAGGAATTCCGTCAAGTTCCTGTCCACCTTTGCCGGGGGTTACTCCTGCCACTATCTTTGTTCCATATTCTTTCATCACCCTGGTCTGAAGAGCTCCGGATTTCCCGGTTATTCCAGCTACCAGTACGTTTGTGTTTTCATTTATCAATGCTGACACGGCTATTCCCTCCCTGCCATCTGAACTGAAGTCCTGACTGCTTCAAGAAGGTCGCGGCATATGGGAAGTCCTGCCGACTTCATGATCTTTTCGCCTTCTTCTTCAAGTGTTCCGCACATTCTCACCGAGATGGGAACCTCAAGTCCTTTTTCGTCTCTGTAGCGGACTATGCCTTCTGCCATTTCATCCATCCGGTTGAATCCTCCGATAAGGACGACGAGAAGACTTTTTACTTTGGGGTCTTTAAGCACTTTCTCCATGGCGCTGTACATTACCTCGGGACTTGTGAGTCCTCCCATTTCGCAGAAACATGCCGCTTCTCCTCCCGCATCCCTTATCAGGTCGAGGGTGAGCATGCCTGTTCCGGCTCCGTCGGAGATAAGTCCAACACTGCCGCTGTCCAGCGGAACATAGGTTATGGTGTCATCCTTGGCTTCTTCCTGTTCCATGCCGGGAAGACTTCCGTTCTCCTCGGATATGGAATCAAAAAGTTCCTTCTGGCGGATAACTGCCTTGTCGTCAAGGACTACCTTGGAGTCCAGCGCCAGAAGTCCGTCGGGTGTGACCACCAGAGGATTGATCTCAACGAGTGTTGCGTCGTTGGAGATAAAAACGTCGTAAAGGGATGTCAATATCTTTGCGAGATCCCTGACGTCACCGTAGCCAAGTTTCCTGGCCATATGTCTTATCTGGTAGCCGGTTATGCCAATGAAAGGATCTACGTAAAAAGTGTAGATCTGTTCGGGGTCCTCTTCGGCCACCTTTTCTATCTCCACTCCTCCAGCGGGGCTGAACATTACCATTGCCTTTTTGCTGCCTGCGGGAAGGGTTATGGAAAGATAGAACTCTTCCTGGATCTCTGCAAGTCCCTCGGCAAGAACTGCTGCAACTGGCAGTCCGCCAATGGTCATACCCAGTATATGACCAAGGGCTTCTTTTGCTTCTTCTCTGCTATTGCATACCTTTACACCACCGGCCTTGCCTCTTCCTCCTGAATGAACCTGGGCCTT
>CAZFJG010000085.1:0-6970 GCA_964519285.1 uncultured Synergistales bacterium
AACTTTAAAAACATAGGAGACGAGGATCTAATGTTCATCTGTATCGTTCCCAGAAAAGGGGACAGCTACGTATACCCCGATTCAGAAAAATAGTCTTTTTCTCATGTCCTGCCTGGACGTTCCCTCCAGGCAGGAGTTTTTGCCTGTATTTACCGTTCTTAAACCTGCATAATACTTCGAGATAATAGACGAAGATGCTTTTGATCATTTTCTGGAGCAATAATAAATCAGGGACACAAAACTGGAGGAACACAGCATGCAAAAGAACTTCAAGGAAATGGTAAAAAGGGGTGAAAGGCTACTGGGGACCTGGGCTCAGATGGTTTCTGCAGAAGCTGTAGAGATGATCGGTCTGCAGGGTTTTGACTTTGCCATTATAGATACAGAGCACGGATTTTACGGGATCGAGACAGCAGAAAACCTCGTAAGAACAACTAAATAACACGAAAGATCATAATGCGGGAGTGTAGCCATAGATGAAGATAAAAGATTTCGGTGTAGAACGCTGGATGGACAAGTATGAGAATGACGCGGTCTATAACGTGGCAGAGACATGTGTCGATTCTTTGACGGTGGGTGAGTTTTTGAACATGACCGGGAATCCACAAAAGGCGGTAGAGGATATTCTGGAAATGAGGCTTACCTACGGAGAGATCCCCGGGAGCGAGAGACTTCGTAAGGGTATAGCAGGTCTTTATTTCTCCCTTGCCCCCTCTAACGTTCTGGTAATGAACGGAGGCAGCGCGTCGAATTTCCTCGCCATGTACACTCTTGTGGAACCTGGTGATCATGTTATTTCTGTAAATCCAACTTATCAGCAGCTTCAAAGCATTCCAGAATCCTTCGGAGCAGAAGTGGAGATACTTCAGCTTGAGGCAGAGGATAATTTCCTTCCCGGTGTCAAAAAGCTTTCTCAAATGGTTAGGCCCAACACTAAGGTGATATGCATAAACAATCCCAACAATCCAACCGGTTCTGTAATGTCCAGGGCTCTTCTGGAGGAGATCGTTGATATTGCAGAAAGCTGCGATGCATGGATCCACTGTGACGAGGTATACCGCATGCTGGTTCACGAACCTGGAGGACAGATCCCCTCAATCAGTGACATATATGAAAAGGGAGTAAGTGTCGGAAGCATGTCCAAGGCCTTTTCCCTTGCAGGTCTGAGGCTGGGCTGGATAGCTGCAGATGAAGACTTTATCGCGGAGTGCATGATCCGAAGGGACTATACAAATATCAGCTGCGGAATGATAGATGACTACCTGGCTGCTCTTGCCCTTGAAAATAAAGAAATGCTTCTCGAAAGAAATCTGGGGATAGTGAGACAGAACATCGAAATTCTTGACAGATGGGTGAATGAGGAACCCCGAATAAGCTACATTCGACCAGAGGCAGGAACTACTGCCTTTGTAGGATATGATTACAACATTTCATCGGAGGATCTCTGCAGAAGGCTTATAGAAAAGAACGGGACCTTCCTTGTCCCGGGGTCCTGTTTTGGAATGGACAAATGGTTTCGAATAGGCTATGCCTTTGATCCGCATGTACTTGAAAAGGGGCTGAAAGGTATTTCCGAACTGCTGAGAGAACTTGAGACAGAGGGACTTATGTAAGAAGTCCCTCATCATTTCTTTTTTACAGACATAATGGACTCTGTATTCTCTTCGTTTCCTGGTGTCCGTTTCTGTATAAAGTTTCGAATAAGCCTTCCCGATATCGAGCGGGTTGAGGGAGTATTTGGAAGTTCATAGGGACCAAACCAGTCCGCATGGGCTATCTCAATGCCGTCAACACAAATTTCTCCAGATTCCCATTCAGCAGTGAAGCCCAGCATAAGAGAGTGAGGAAATGGCCATGGCTGGCTTCCGAAATAACTGATCCTTCCGACTTCAATGGAGACTTCTTCCATTACCTCTCTTTTTACAGTATCCTCAAGGCTTTCTCCGGGTTCTACAAAACCGGCAAGGACGCTGTATCTGCCCTTTGGAAATCTTGAGTTCCTGGCGAGAAGGATCTTTCCCTCTTTTTCTATTGCCACGATGATAGCCGGACAGATAATGGGAAAGATGATATTTCCGCAGTTCGGACATGCTCGGCATCTTTCAACAGCAGAATCTTCCATTGGAGTAGCACATCTGCCGCAGTAAATGTTCTTACGTGTCCAGTCCATGTAGTGAAAAGCTACTCCTGCCGGAGTAAAAGTCTCCTCACCTGACACATCGAGTAGTTCCCTTCTGGATACGAACTTCATATCTTCTGGGGGTTCTGTTGTATCTTTTACCTCTGCCCAGTGAATAAGCCGGTTATCATCAAATCTGGTTACCTTTCTGGCAATACAGTGAAGGCCTATTTCTGAGGGGTCTTTTATCAGGGGGAAAGCATAATTGTCCGTAACAAGTATGTCGTTTTTGCGGAAAATATACCAGGGAGCAGTTTTGTCTGACATGATTTGAACATCCTTTTTCATAATTTTGCATTCTGCCTATGATTTTATAGGTAGTCCGCAAATTATGCCAGGACTTGAGACAATAACCTGCTCCCTGGAGTAGACTTAGAGTTTCATCTTTTCGATGCTGTAGAAAAATCCTAAGTAAAGAAGTGAAAGAACAAAAATCCATATCCAGGGGTTCATGCCTGTAATGTCTGGAAGAGTAACCTTGCCCAGATCTCCAGCTGCAAGGATCCCTTTCTGGGTCAGGGGATAGAACTCCCCGTAGAGCATTCCGCCGAAGACCATTCCGACAAGTCCCGCTATGGCGTCTGTCCTTCCCTCACCAAGAGCCCCTGCAGCAGTTCCGGGACAGTAGCCAAGCATTGCCCAGCCAGCTCCGAATATCAGGCCTCCTGTGACGTTGATGCCGATCACTGTCCCCTTTACGCTCAGTTCGGCTATACCTGCACCGACTGCGTAATAAAGACCGATCATGCCCACAATGATGGCAGAAAGCATGAACTTGACTATGGTCATGTCAAGAAGTCTTACTGCTCCTACCTGCCTGTCGTATCTTATGACCTCAGATCTCTGGAGAAGGATCCCGAAAAGGATGCCGGTTACAAGTCCTCCAATAACCTGGAAATCCATTATACAGGCCTCCTTCCGTAGATCATTTGTGCTACGATAATTCCGCCGATAAAGAAACACGCAAGTGCAATAAATCCGCTTATTGACATCTGCATCAGTCCACTGATGCCGTGGCCTGAGGGTCAGCCTCCCGCCATTCTTGCTCCAAAGGCTGCGACAATGCCTCCCGCAAAGGCCATTGCAATTCTCGGGCCTTTTTTAGCTCCGAAATGTTCGCGCCACATGTCGGGAACAGTCTGGACCTTGAAGGTCCCGGACATCTTTGCTGAAAGAAAGGATCCTATGGTTATGCCAACGAGGAAAAGAAGCTGCCAGTCTATCTTGAATCCGTACTTCTGGAAGTAGGCCAGGGCCGCTGTTCTTTCCGGAAGCACCATTCCTTCCATGGCTCCTCCGATACGGGCGAAGGTGGTGGAAGCGCCAAAATATTTTCCCACAATGACAACGGATGCAACTGCAAGTATTCCAGCCATTGCACCAGCCAGGTAGGGGTTCATAGGTTTTTTGCCAAGATTTTGCAAGCTAATACCTCCTTTTGGTTTTTTTGGTCAAAGAATTATTAGAGCGCATTATTAATATTAGCTTATGGGGGTATAAAAGACAACACATAAAAGGAAGCCCCGGAAAAGATCCCGAAGCTCCCTCTGTTAGTTTTTATGTCTGTAGAAAGTTTTATTTACCAGCCATCATTGCTTCTATATCATCCTTGACCTCGCCAATAGGCTTGATGTTAAAGTTTTCGACAAGAACCTTGAGAACGTTAGGTGACACGAAGGCAGGAAGGGTAGGACCAAGTCGGATACCCTTTACTCCGAGGTGAAGGAGGGCAAGAAGCACTGCAACGGCTTTCTGCTCGTACCACGCGATATCGTAGGATATGGGAAGTTCGTTTATGTCGTCCATACCGAAGGCTTCTTTGAGCTTGAGGGCGATAACGGCAAGAGAGTAGGAATCGTTGCACTGCCCGGCATCAAGAACTCTTGGAATACCTCCGATATCTCCGAGGTCAAGTTTGTTGTAGCGGTATTTTGCGCATCCTGCGGTAAGTATTATTGTGTCAGAAGGAAGCTGTTTAGCGACTTCGGTGTAGTATTCCCTTGATTTGAACCTTCCGTCACAGCCGGCCATTACGACAAATCGCTTTATGGCTCCGGATTTCACTGCCTCAACGACTTTATCGGCAAGAGCCATGACCTGGTTGTGTGCAAAACCTCCTACCAGTTTGCCTGACTCGAGTTCCTCTGGGGACTCGCATTTCTTTGCCTGTTCGACGAGAGCTGAAAAGTCTTTGCTGCCGCCTTCCGGCCTGTCAGGTATATGGGTAGCTCCGGGATAGCCTGCTGAACCTGTCGTATAGAGTTTGTCAAGATAGGTGTTGTCCTTTTTGAGAGGAACTATGCAGTTGGTGGTCATAAGCACCGGCCCGTTGAAAGCCTGGAACTCTTCGTTCTGGTGCCACCAGGAACCGCCGTAGTTTCCCACAAAGTGATCATAATTTTTGAATGCGGGATAATAGTTTGCAGGAAGCATCTCTCCGTGGGTGTATACATCAACACCAGTTCCTTTTGTCTGCTCGAGGAGTTCTTCCATGTCTTTCATGTCATGGCCACTGATGAGTATACCGGGGTTGTTGCGTACACCAAGGGAAACCTCTGTCATTTCAGGGTTGCCGTAGGTAGAGGTGTTAGCCATATCGAGAAGTGCCATGGTATCAACAGCCTTTTCTCCTGCTTTAAGCACAAGTCCTACCATCTCGTCAACGGAAAGGTCCTTTGTTGTGGAAGCCAGGGCTTCTGATGCGAAGGAATAGATGTCGTCTTTCTCGTAGCCGAGAATTTCTGCGTGATCTGCATAGGCGGCGATGCCCTTGAGTCCTATGACAAGGAGTTCTCTCAGTGAACGTACGTCCTCGTCCTTCGTGGAAAGTACACCCACTTCTCTTGCCTTTTCTTCAAAGGTGTTCTTGTCGTCTGAGAACCAGGTTGCTGCTTCAGGAAAATCTCCGTCGAAATCCTTGCCGTGTTTCTCTCTATAAGCGGCGAGAAATCTTTCTCTTACCCTGTCTCTTTCCTCGAGGGCCTTGGGAATAAGGTCGTAGAACCTGTCGTCATCAAAATTTGCGTTAGTAATGGTGGTGAAAAGCCCTCTGTTTATGAACCTTCCCACTTCTTTATCCTGAATACCAAGTTCCCGTGCTTTCTCATCCCATACTGCGATTCCCTTAAGCACAAAGATCAAAAGGTCCTGAAGATTGGCAGTTCTTTCCTTTTTTCCGCAGACGCCCTGGACTGTACATCCCTTGTTGCCTGCTGTTTCCTGACACTGAAAACAATACATATACTCTTCCTCCTTTATTCTTTTACTATCTATCTGTTTATGACCCCTGTTGCGGGATTCTTCTCGCCGAATTTTTCCATCAGGGCTGAGGTTATTTCTATTCTGTTTTTGCCAGAAATTTCCATGTTCTTTATTGTCTGGTATGCCTCAAAAAGCTGGGAAGGTCCTATTTCTGACGAGAAGGTTCCTATTCCGCTGTTCCAGGCGAAAAGGGAAAACATCTCGTCCATTTCCCCGACGGTAAGCCCGATGGAATATGCTTTGACCAGTTCCCTCGTGGCCTGTCTGAGCCTGCCAGCTCCTACAGCGTTTGATAGTGAAAGGATCAGTTTTGTCTTCAGGTCAATTGCCGGTTCTTTTTTCCCCCACACCAGTTCCCAGAAGTTAACCGATATATTCGCAAGGGTATTGTCTATGTTTTTATAGTTTAACATAGCAGTAGGCTTCAGTGGTATGTCTCCTGTTTTTTCGTAGGTATTTTCCCTGATCTCTTTTCTGTAAAAATAGGCCCTGTATTCTTCGTCAGAGACCTTTTCGGTATAATGATCAAAACCGGCTTCCTCCATGGCAGAGTAAAGCGGCAGAGGTTCGAAGGTCTGCACAACACACATCCCTTCGCCGACATTCAGTTTTCTCGCCTTCGTCAGAAGTCCCGGGAGAAAGTTGCCCCTGGCCTTTCTTACATCCACTACGTCGAAAGTATCTTTTTTATCTTTCCAGCTAGAATTCATATGTTTTTATCCTCCCTTGTGCTCTTTTTATTTTTTCGTGATATGTTAATAATGGCACAGAGAATCCAGCCTTTCCTTGACATGGGTCAAGAAAATTCTAAAAAAGGAGCAAGATCTTGGAGAATATTATTGATTTTCTGTCATGTCTTGATTTTTTCCGGGGTATGGAAAGAGATGAACTTGAGGATATTGCAGATATTACGGTCCTGAGGTCTTATTACAGTAGAGAGTCCCTTTTCTCTCAGGGTGACCATGGTACGGGCTTTTATGTTGTCATATCGGGTAGCGTTAAGGTTTTCAAGGAATCATCTGAGGGTAAGGAGGTTATTCTGCACATCTGCGGACCTAGAGACCAGTTTGGGCAGGTAGCCGTATATGCGGGTTGGACCTTCCCGGCCAGTGCCCAGGCTATGATGGATACGGAAGTCCTGTTTTTTCCAAGAGAAAAATTTCTTGATCTTGTGACAGAAAAACCCCATCTTGCCATGTCCATGCTCTCCACACTTTCTCTGCGGATCCGCCAGATAACTACCCAGCTGGAAAGCATAGCCCTGAAGGAGGTTCCTGGAAGACTGGCTGCGTATATCCTATATCTCAGGGACGAACAGAAAGATGCGGGAACAGTTACACTGAACATTCCTCGAACAGAGCTCGCAAGCTTTCTTGGCACTACTCCAGAGACCCTGTCCCGTATACTTGCAAAACTTGAGGTCAGGGGACTTATCGAAGTTGAAAGAAGGAACATTCGTATCGTCGACCTGGAGGGTATAAAGATACTGGCGAGTGAGGGAAGATAGATAAATGGTACTATTGATGAGCT
>CAZFJG010000086.1:0-6814 GCA_964519285.1 uncultured Synergistales bacterium
CTCACTTACTCACGACAGTTCAAACAGGCCTCACGTTGCATACTTCACAGGAACGGGAGTAAACTACCTGACCGTTGCAACGAAACCTGATCCTCCAATACCACCGGGACCATCTCCTGACAACAGCGGCTGCAATATAGCCTCAATGCCATCAGCAGCTTTTCTTCTGCTACCACTTGGCTTGCTGTTCCTGAGAAGATAACAACATAAAATCATAAGGGGAGCGCAAAAGCGCTCCCCCTTTTATTTGCTATGCTGTCAGTTATTATTCCTGGGGTTCCCAGGTTTCTCCTGTTCTTTCGAGAATGTACTGCCAGTCCTTTTCAATATCGGCCTGTGCCTGCTCCAGAAGGGCTTTTGATTTCTCGCCCTTGAAAAGATGGGCGTAACGACCCTGGGGTTTGAGGAATTCCTCGACGGGAACACGTTTCTTCGGCTTATAAGTCAATTTCCATTCTCCGTCCTCTACTTCGTAGATGGGCCAGAAACGCGTATCTGCAGCTTTTTTGCAGATATCTCCCTGAAGAGCTGGATCGAGTCTCCAGAAAAGCACACAGGGAACAAGGATATTTACAAAGGCAGGTCCCGGGGTCTCGATGGCCTTCTTGACCTTGTTCGCTACATCCATATGGTTGTAAAGGGTTGTCTGCGCAACATAGGGAATGTGGTGCGCCGCGGCGATGCTTGTAAGATCTTTGGGTTTCTGGAGCTTACCCGGGATCACCTTGCCTGCAGGAGAAGTAGTGGCACTTGCTCCCCTCGGGGTAGCGCTGCTCCTCTGGGCACCAGTGTTCATGTATCCCTGGTTGTTGTAGCAGATATAAGTGAAATCATGTCCGCGTTCCAGTGCTCCGGAAAGGGACTGCAGACCGATATCGTAGGTTCCGCCGTCTCCGCCGAAGGCCACAAACTTGATATCCTTGTCGATTTTCCCTCTCTTTTTCAAAGCCTGGTAAGCTGCTTCAACTCCCGATGCTCCAGCTCCGGCGTTTTCAAAGGCTGTATGGATCCACGGCACGCTCCAGGCACTGAAAGGATAAACCGTTGTGGAAACCTCGAGACATCCCGTTGCATTTACGATCACGAGGGGATAGTCTACTCCCATGAGACCCTGATGAACAGCTGTAGGAGCTCCACAACCAGGACACATGCGGTGTCCCTGCGTCATAGGGCTTTTTTTGTTTATGACATCTTTCATTTTTATACTCATTTTTATTCACTCCCTACTCAAGAAGACCGATGTAGCGTTCTTCAGGCGTGATCTTACCATTTTCGAGATCTGTAAAGATCTCCTCGGCATATTTGGGGAAAAAGTCCCTTCCGCCAAGGCCGTAGATACAGCTGTTTACGGGTATCATTTCGCCTGAATTATACAGAGCGCTTCTAATTTCCGCCACGAGAGGAGCAGTGCCGCCGATACTGAGAGCTCTGTCAAGGACAGCAACAGCCTTTTTACCCTTGAGGGCTGCCGCAACTGCTTCCGTCGGGAAGGGTCGGAACATCCTCACCCTGAGGCATCCCACCTTGTGCCCTTTATCTCGCATATCGTCAACAACGTCCTTCACCGCACCTGAAGCCGAGGACATAACTACTATTACGTAATCTGCATCCTCAGTCCTGTATTGGTCTATCATGGGATAATAACGGCCTGATACCTTCTCGAAGTCCCTTGCTATTCCGTCGTAGAGCTCAAGAGTCTTTTTGTGGGCCTCTATCTGCTGGCGTTTGATCTCAAAATAATACTCCGACATGGCAAATGATCCGTAAGTAACAGGATTATCCGTATCGAGAAGAGAGTTGATGGGCTCTCTCTCACCGACGTATTTCTTTACGACATCATCATCGAGGTACTCAACAGGTTCAAATCCGTGACTTGTAATGAATCCGTCCTGACAGACGAAAACAGGGGTAAGAATATCACTGTGCTCGCTGAGCTTTACGGACATTATTGCCGTATCGTAGGCTTCCTGGGCATCCTCAGAATAAAGATGTATCCATCCATGATCACGCTGACCCATGCTGTCACTGTGGTCGCAGTGTATATTAATGGGTGCTCCCACACTCCTGTTCACCAGCCCGAAAACGATGGGTGTTCTAAAACATCCTGCAATGGGAAATATCTCGTGCATAAGAGCAACACCGTTGGCGCTGGAAGCCGTCATTACACGAGCCCCAGAGGCAGAAGCTGTAACACAGGCTGTAATTGCTGAATGTTCGCTTTCCACGGTAACAAAGTTTGTATCCACTTCACCGTTTGAGACAAAGTCGGCGAACTTCATGATAATGTCTGTTGAAGGAGTAATGGGATATGCCGCTACTACGTCCGGATTTATCTGGCGCATAGCTTCGGCAAAAGCCCAGTTTCCTGAAGTTATCTCTTTACGTGGCATCTTGTTTTTGCTCCCTTCTATGCGAAATCGGACTCTGGCCGCATGACAATAGCATCTTTTGGACAGACCTGGGCACATATTCCACAGCCCTTGCAGTAGAAGTAGTCAATGCCTGAGACCTTTCCGTTTTCATCGGTCTTAATGGAACGGTCCGGACACTGTACCCAGCAGAGCATGCATGAAATACATTTCTCCTCGTCCCATACAGGCCTTACACTTCTCCACTGTCCTGTTTCTACGTTCTCCGCAGAACATCCGTAGGTTATTCCACCCATGGGGACATCCTGCCATTTTTTAGGCTTGCCCACATCCTTCATCTCTTTCCAGTTCACCTTATCTGTCATCCGATCTGCACCTCCTCGAAGCCTCTTCTGATAGCCCGGAGATTTGCAGAAAGAATCTTCTCAGGCAGTTTTGACATCTTGTGGGAAAAATGATTCACAAATGAATCGATGGGAACTTCTTCAAATATCCTGGCAAATGTTCCCAGCATAGGCGCATTAGGCCTGTTCTGGCCGAACTCCTCGAGGGTGATCTTTGTAGCATCGATGGTGATCACCTTTACTGTATCCCCCAGACTGAGTTTCTTCTTTACTTCTGCGGGAGACATCGAAGTATTTACCAGGTAGACAGTATCCTCGTCACAGCCATCTGTTGGATTAACAGCATCCAGCAAGGTCGGATCGATAACTGTCACTACATCCGGGTTCAGAACCCCACATCTTGTACGGATAGGCTTCTCGGCAACCCTGTTGTAAGCCTTCATTGGAGCTCCCTGTCGCTCAGCTCCGTACTCCGGAAAGGACTGAACGAACTTTCCGGCCTCAAACAACACCTCGGCAAGTATGGCCGAACCAGATTTGGCCCCCTGGCCTCCCCGACCGTGCCAGCGTATCTCTGTGGCCTGAGGCATCTCTACACCACTCCTTTCAAATTATAAAACCTTTGTTAATAATATCACAATATTTTGTACATAGTACACATGTAGACAAGTTTATTATTCCTTATCAGGAGAGTCAAATTGTACCTGTAAAATACTTCAGAACTTTCATCGGGGCAACTGTTCTTCAGCTGAAATCCAGGAAATCATACTACAGATCCTTCTCCAGCTGGAGAAGGATCTGTAGTATGCTAACGAGGTTGAGGGGGGGTGTTACGACCCTTAGGAGGTATTCTTCTATTTTTTTCTGTCAGACAGGGCCATCTGGGCTGCTATTTTATAAGCATCCTCAAAGGCTGAAGTCTGGCAGATACCTTTTCCGGCAATATCATAGGCTGTTCCGTGTGCAGGAGTGGTTATGGCATTCGGCAATCCCGCAGAAACAGTCACACAGTGGTAAAAACCTTTGAGCTTGATCGCGATCTGCCCCTGGTCGTGATACATTGTGACAACTCCGTCGTATTCTCCCTGGAAAGCCTTTATGAAAAGTGTGTCAGAAGGAAAAGGCCCAGTTACATCTATTCCTTCTTCCCTGGCTTTTTCAATTGCAGGCTCTATAACATCTATTTCTTCTCTTCCGCATGTACCGCTTTCTCCACCGTGGGGATTTATTGCGGCGACAGCTATACGGGGCATTTTGTAACCGGCCCTTTTCAGGGTCTCGTGGCCGAGACGGACAGACTCCAGTATCTTTGGGATCGTAATTTGTTCACTAACTTCTTTTAAAGGTATATGGCTTGTGACACGAATATTCCATAAACCTTCCAGAACGTTCATCTCTCCAAAATGGTCACGTACGCCGTACACATCTGCAAAAAGCTCATGCTCGCTTGGGTAATCATAGCCTCCTGCCTTGAGAGCCGCCTTGTTGAGAGGAGCAAAGCAGAACCCTTCGATCAGCCCTCTTTTGCAGTATTCTATGCAGGCAACAAGGTTGCCTCCCTCTTCTTTTCCGTTTTCTGCTGTGACCTTTGCAAGATCGATCTTGTCAGCATTCAGACTCGATGTATGCCAGAGTACCAAACCATCGAGTTTAACTGCCTCCTCCATTGAGAAAGCTACTTTATAATCAAAACTGACTCCTGCTGTTTTCATCCCCATTTTCAGGACACTTTCGTCTCCGACAATGATCGGTTTTGCATGTTCCTCCAAAAAGCCGCTATCTGCTACTTTTGCAACGATCTCAGGCCCTATCCCCGCTGCATCCCCGAGGGGGACTGCCAATACTGGTCTGTTATTATGGCTGGTCATATATAATCTCCCTTTTTACTTATTCTTCCATCTTTCAGTACAAAAAAAGCAACTAACCCAGGCTTCTATCCGAACGCTTTGACACCCTTTTCCCTGAAAAGGCTGAAAATGCCGCCAGCTTTTATTATGGAAAGAACGTTTTCCGGTAAGGGAGGGAAACTTATCTTACCTCCACCTGCAGCAAACTCTCCATTTACTACATCAAGCTCTGCTTCTTCTCCTGCTTTGAGATCAAGTTCGTCCAGGTTCGGAGCCTCTATTACTATCAGTCCCTGATTGACTGCGTTTCTGAAAAATATCCTGGCAAAGGATTTTGCCACAACAGCACCTACCCTTGCATTTTTCAGGGCAATTACCGCATGCTCACGACTCGAGCCGCAGCCAAAGTTAGTTCCACCTACAACGATGTCACCTGGCTTTACCGTCGAGGCAAAGGAAGGATCGACGCCTGCCATGGCGTGTTTGGCAATCTCCTTGTGGTCCGTGATCTCAATGAACCTGCCCGGATATATCTGGTCAGTATCTATATTATTACCGAAAATAAAAAGTTTTCCCTTTATGACATCCATTTCCATTTCCTCCTCAGAGAGAATCCGCGCCGCAAAGGTAACCCTTGATGGCTGTCGCTGCGGCAGTCGCCGGTGATACTATGTAAATATCGGCCTCGGTGCTTCCCATTCGTCCGGGGAAGTTTCTGCTCGAAGTAGTCGCACATTTTTCTCCCGAAGCCATAACTCCCTCATGTGCTCCAAGGCAGGGACCACAGCCGGGAGTGGAAAAGACCGCGCCGGCATTGATCAGGGTCTCCACATATCCGGCCTTCAGAGCATCCTGGAACACTATTCTGGATGAGGGAATAACAACAAACCTTGTCCCCTTTGCCACCTGCCGGCCCTCAAGTATCTCTGCCGCCATCCTGAGGTCATTGAGTCTGCCTCCTGTGCAGGTTCCAAGGAAAACCTGGTCTATGGCAATATCTTCAGAAGGAATATCCGAAACATTATCCACGCTTCCGGGAAGTGCCGCCTGCGGTTTAAGACCGGAAACGTCGAATTTGTGAACCGAATCGTACTCAAAATCTTTATCCGTTGTTAGAACCTCGCCCTTTTTCCATCCGTAACGGGCAATGTAATCGTGGGTCACGTCATCTGGTTCTATATAGGCAGTTTTGGCACCCATCTCTACTGCCATATTGCATAGCACCATTCGCTCTTCCTGGGGCATGTCCCTTACCGTGCTGCCCGAGAATTCAACAGCCTTGTAGATTGCCGCATCCTGCCTTAGGCGGCCTATGACGTGGAGAATAACGTCCTTTGCCATTACCCCTTCGCCCAGTGTTCCCTCCAGTACGATGTTGATCACCCTTGGAAACTTGAACCAGAGTTTTCCTGTTATGAGTATCAGGGCCATATCCGTTGAGCCTACTCCTGTAGCAAAAGCTCCGAGAGATCCAAGGGTCGTAGTATGAGAGTCTGTCTCCACCACTATCTTTCCCGGACCTACTGCGCCGCTCTCCATAAGAACCTGGTGACAGACACCATCTCCGATATCGAAAAGGTTTCCTACACCCATTTCCCTGCAGAATTCCCGAAATTTCCTGTGGTTCTCGGCCGCACCTATGGTTGAAGCCGGTGAATAATGGTCAAAGACAAAATTCGCCCTTTCGGGAAAAGCTATTTCCGTACCTCCCAGTTCATAAAAGGATTTAACAACCTGGTAATAGAGATCGTTAACTTCCGCTACGTCGACATCAGCCATGACGATCTCTCCTGCTGAAACCCTTTCTTTACCCGAAGCACGGGCAAGGATCTTTTCCAGTGCATGCATACCCTGATCTCTCCTTCATACAAATTCGGATGGCATCTGCGAGACGATAAACTTAAAAACCAGGGCCGAATTTTTAAACAAAAAAGTAATATGTTATCCTTTTGTCGTGTCTTTTTTCACTTTTTCGCCAAATTCAACAACCTGATATAATATAACCATAAGTGGTAACTGGTCCGACCTCTTTTGTTATGAGAAAATTCTATCAGATAAAAATGAAAAGGTAAAGGAGAGAATTATATGCCTGTAAAGCAGATCAAAAAGGTCATAGTTCACGACGCCATAATTGAGAACATCCTGAAATACATTAGGGAACAGAATCTTCAGACCGGAGACAAGATATTGTCCGAACGCAAGCTCTCCTCCCTGATGCAGGTGAGCAGAAGCTCTGTCCGGGAGGCTCTCAAGG
>CAZFJG010000087.1:0-6769 GCA_964519285.1 uncultured Synergistales bacterium
AACGGGACTCTTTCCAGTCTACGTCTCCGTAGCTTGTGTACATACCAGAGTCTTTGTCTGCGAAGTAGGAGTCAAAACGAAGCTCGCCCCAGAATTTCCATCCGCCGAGGTTCTCCTCGAGAACTGCTACTCTCTCGTCAAGTCCTGCTACGTCTACGCCAAGTGCATCAAGCTCGTCCTTGAACTCTACGACGAGTCTCTTGAGCATCTCGACATCCTGTTTGCTGGCCTTGTTCATGTCGACAACGGCGAGTGCGCGTGCGACGATGGAAGCCATCTCGTAACGGGTCATTGGCTGGTTACCCTTGAAGGTACCATCCGGATATCCGGAAATTACGCCCTGGGAAGCAAGCTGGCTTACTGCATCGTAGGCCCAGCTGTTCATAGGTACATCCATGAACGGATTAGCGGCAAGTGCCGGTACGGCAAATGCGAAAAGTGCAACTACTGCTACAAGTACTGTTAATTTTTTCATGTTAAATGCAACCCCCTTGGTTGTTTTATATTTTGCGGTCTCTTTTACTTTCTGACCGGGGGGTATACGAAAGTCTCCTCGTTTCCTTTCGAAACCATCCCCATCATACTCGAAAAAGATATTCCGCCTTCAATCCCCGCTCGTCCCTTTTGGCTGGGGGTCGTCTGCACCTCCTTCCGTGCCTTCCGGATTCCCCGCGGGTCTTAGAAGCGTTATAACCAAGTCTAATTGTCAAGGAACGACATTTTTACATAGACCAAGTTAATCATAACCGGCACTTTACTTATAGGCAATAGGCCTTAAGACCCATTTGCATTACTGAATTCACTCATCAACAGCTTTCAGGCAGGGCATTAAAAGTTAAACCATCATACTCGAATTCTCTAATCCACTTACAATGCTGATGGTGACTGAATTCCTGTCTCCCTTGTCCGAAAAGTGCAGTTTCCAAGGCCTATAGCACCCCAGACGATACAGGCGATCTCCCTGAACTCAAAAATATTTCCGGCAAAAGAAAATATGATCTGACAGAATAGAAGAGCTACAATACCAAGGAAAAAAAACGATTTGTACCTCCTCATTTTTTCCCAGGAATGCCTTAAGGTTATGTAAAGAAGGATCAAAAACAGAACAAGGTTGAATACCCCGCCTGTAAAAAGCATATTCAGATAGAGGTTGTGTTCATCGAAAGGCCTTCCGTTTTTCCACCAGCTACTGTTGAAATCCATAAAGGTCCTCTTGAACTGTCCCCATCCCCAACCAGTTACAGGTTTTTCCCGGATCATGAGTATTGTCCCTTTCCAGATATCGGAACGGGTGTTTGTAAATGTTTCCCAGTTCATATCCTTGTTGAAAATATTTATCTGTTTCATTTCCCTTGACAGATTGTGAAAGAGGGTCTTTCTCTGATGCTCAGGAAGAAAGGCCACTGACCCGGCTGTTGTTACAATTATTAATAAAATAGAGACAAGAGGCAAAATAAGCGGCTTTGCCCTTTTGAAAACACTCGCCGTCATAAAAGCCAGAAACAGAACAATGAAAAAAGTACAGACCCACGCGGCGGTACTGAAACTTATCAATATCATAAACAATGTCCCTGCATACGAAAGCAATAAACCTGCGGTTTTCTTTACTTTATCCGATCCTGACATCATAAGACTCATAACTACTGGAAAAGATGTCACCGCATATAGACCAAGGATATTGGGATTCGAGAAGGGGCCTGTCATGGATGAATAAAGTACGAAAGAACCAACTGACCATAATGAGACTACAAGAGCCGAGATCGCAACAACACAGAAAAATCTTTTCAGAATCCGGGGTTGAAATCCGGCAACTACACTTGCTGTCCAAATACCAAAAGACATCTCCAATACCGAAGAATAACCTTTCACAAACCAGTAGGCAGAATCTCCTGCCAGATATGTCACAAAAGCTCCCCATGCCATGAATATCCACAGCAGGACCTTTATATTTCTGTGAAGACGGCTTGCCGGAATCTTTTTTCTCCGGAAAAATTCTCCCCCAAAACCGATAAGAAAAAGAAGCCATCCGAAATAGCGCACAACAGGTCCCCATGGCACAAAAAAAATGGACCACAAGAAACCGGCTTCCATGAGAATGTTAAATGTTTTTTGAAATGAAGCCTCTGATCTTTGGTTCATTATTTTCTCCTCAACGAAAAAGGTATAAATAATTCAATAATAAGGAATTACTGAACTGATAATATATTAAATTTTTTGCTGATTTTTTCGCAGTAAGGGTAAATAAATCTCACTTTCAACTCTTTCTACCATTCCTGTCACAGAAGGTATCCTTTCTTCCTTAAAACCCTCGGATACTTTACCATTTCTTAAAAAATCCTCAAGGGCTACTCTCCATTTCTCTACGTTCCCGGCAGAAACAAGGGTATCCGGTCTGTCCGTAAGTTCCCTTACAGGGGGAAGATCGGAAGCTATCACAGGTACTCCAGTCTGAATGGCCCGCATCAGCGTCAGGCCCATTCCCTCGGATAATGAAGGGAAAAGAAAACAGGAACATTTTCTCATGTAAAGGTCTGTGTCCTCTACAAAACCGTGAAAAAGAACTTTTTCCGACAACCCTGACTCATAGACCAGCTTCTCAAGAGGCTCCCTCTGTGGACCTATCCCTGCTACATCCAGGACCCAGTTTTGAGATTTTATTCCTGGCAGAGCCTCTATTACTGTCCTGAGACCTTTCAGTTTTGTCAGTCTACCGATAAAAAGAAATCTGACCTTGTCTTCTTTTACACCAGCCCATTTTAAATCAGGAGGTAAAAGTCCGTTATATATCACCTTTGAATTGCCAGGCAGATAGCCTTCTAAATGATCCTGGATACTCTGACTTCCACAAATCGCGATATCCGCCTTTCTAAAAGGAAAAAGCCCGGCATTCAACGAATAAAGGCTGTTTGCTGTCACTACAAATGGTTTTTTTGTCAATCGCGAGGCCCACCAGGCTATCCATGCCGGGACCCTGGAGTGGGCATGTACCAGATCCCACTTTTCGGATCTCATTTTCCTCGAGATCTTTAATGCGCATACTGAGGCCGTTACAGGATCCTTTCTATGTACAGGTAATAGCCAATGATCAACCTTTGGATTCAGCTCATCAACCAGCTTGCCACCTGAAGAAATAACCATTACCCTATGCCCATTTTTTACAAGCTGGTCAGAAAGCATTAGAACATGTCTTTCTACGCCACCTTCTATCAGCCCTGGTAAAATATGTATGATTTTCAATTCAGTTCCACTCCTTAAGGATCCACTCAGCGGCCCTTCTTGCCTCGTTGAATCCGGTGTCGCCGGAGTGCTCCCTGATCAATTCCATGTCCCATTTACCTACATCGACGGGGAGTTCCCTTACAAAACTCTGTTTCTCAAAACCAGAGATCATGGTATCGAATCTTGGAGCGCCCCACAGGTATCTTTTGGAAAGAAAACCTTTTTTCACAAGTTTTTCGGTAAATGCCTGTATCTTTGATCTCGTACCCTCTTTTCTTTCCACCCTCAGCAAGAGTACTTCGTGACCGGCAGTCACGGCTTCTGAAAGCATGGAAACAGAGTCCTCGGTGCAAAATACCCTTGAACAGAGCCCCAGCATGCCGGGTACGGGATTGTAGTCACTCTGGGAAGCGAGAAGGAGCATTCTCACGTATTCTTTATCCCTTGTCATTTCGGACAGT
Organism: uncultured Synergistales bacterium; assembly: GCA_964519285.1. Lineage (GTDB taxonomy): Bacteria > Synergistota > Synergistia > Synergistales > JAFGMB01 > CAZFJG01. Next base: position 3,681 of record CAZFJG010000087.1, read on the forward strand.
ACCTTTTCGGTCTCAGGAGGGGTCCTTCTCGACGTTGTTATGTACAGCTCTGTCCCGGCTTTTTCAGCCAGGTCCATGATCCTTGACATTACTTTCCCGGCCCACTCCGGGCCAACTCTGTAATTAGCATCGTCACCGCCGATCAGTACCCCCCAGCAGAGATTTTCACTTCCCCTGGGAAAGGATCCTTCAAGCCTGTCTGCTTCATCCTTCAGGGTTTTTCTGTCAATGGAATTGGGTGCTCCGAGGGTGGTAAGAACTTTTGACCTGCCGGAGGGCGCATCGTGTTCCGGAACGACGGCAAAATCAAAAGAGTCCGTTCCCAGCAGTGATGGCGTCATAAGGACACATGTTTTTATCCCCAGCAGCCTGCCAAGGGCGAGGTTAAACCGGGCGGGGTCACTTCCTGCGGATATAACCAGGCAGTTTCGGGGATCAACATCCATTTCCCTCAAAGCTTTTATGACATCTTCAAGGAGGTTCTCTGAACCTGTTTCACGAAACCATCGTTTCAGCTGTCGCTTGCTCATAAGGTGCAGCCTTGAAGCGGCAAGCTTCAGCTTTGTTATTCTCAGGATCCCCTTCAATCTGGGGATAGTAAACTCCACTACAGGAGCTCCCGTTTCGGCCTCAAGCCACCTTGCTATTCCCCGGCTCTGGTTAAGATGTCCCCTGATACCCTCTGTAAGGATAATTATCATGGAAATAGGGTTTGCCATATTTTCACCTGCTGTTTTTTTGTTTTTATCCAGTTCGGGATGGAACTTTCTAAAGGTTCTGTCCTTCACTGCAGAAAGCCCGGGCTTTCTCCAGGTCTTCAGGAGTATCTATTCCCGGACCGAGTCGTAAGGAAGATGTCACTCCCACAAGGATATCATATCCCTTTTCCAGTATCTTAAGCTGTTCAAGGGATTCTGCACTGCTGAGAGGAGTTGCCGGGAGTCTTACTATCTCCTCAAGAAAAGCCTTTCTGTAACCGTATATTCCAATGTGTCCCAGATATTCCGCCCCAATCTGGTACCTCATAAAGGGAATTGGAGAGCGACTGAAATAAAGGGCCTTTCCCTTTAGATCCCTGACTACTTTAACCATGTTGGGATCCTCAACATCCTCGTGATCCTGAAGAACAAAGGCCAGTGTCGAAGCGGGGACATCAGGATTACTGATAAGTAGAGACGCTGTCTCGTCGATCATTGAAGGATCGATGAAGGGCTCATCTCCCTGTATGTTGATCACAATGTCACAGTCAATATCTCGAACTGTTTCTGCGACTCTGCTTGTTCCGTCAGGATGGCTTTCAGAGGTCATGGAAACTTCTCCGCCAAAAGACCTCACCTCTTTAAATATACGCTCATCATCAGTGGCTACAATAACCCCGTCCAGGTATCTTGCTTCTGAAGCTCTTTCGTAAACACGCTGGATCATTGTTTTTCCACAGATATCGCACAGGGGTTTGCCCGGAAATCTCGTAGAAGCGAACCTCGAGGGTATAACTCCGATTATTTTCACTCCGTCCGTTCTATTTGAAAATTCCACTTCGGTAATCACCAGCCCTTTTCTTTAACGCTTTCCTGTCGATGGGCTTTACATTCTCCACGATCCATTCCCTCATCTGTATTCCCTCTTCTGTTTCCTGGGAGTAGCTCATGAAGTCCAGGTTGATACCAAGAGCGTCAGCTACCTTGAGAGCTATCACTGGCCATACCTGGCCAATATCTCCTATTATCGGGATACTTCCCTCATGTCGTGCGAAAGCCGACATCTCCATTCTAAAGGGTATTTTGGAGATCTTTGTCTTCGGAAGACCTTTGTTTATGGCTTCCTGTATCATCTGGCTCTCATTCTGGACATCCTGGGCCTTTCTCAGGTTTTCGTCGAGGTCGATCCGGACAAGGGCCTTGTCCCTCAGGTTACAGGTGTGAAGCCCTTTCCACCATGACCATATGCCGTGTCCCGTATAACATTCGAAGGGGCCGTCGTGGATCTCCTGGGTCAGTGCCACTGCTGATTCTATGATGACATCAGATTCTTCCAGCATGCGGGCAAATCTCATGGACCTTCTGGATATTGGCATAGAGTCTCCTATTGACAGACCGATGTTTCCTCCTCCTACCATCTGGGGTATACTCACAAGGACTGGAAGACCCCTGCGGGCTCCCGCTCCGATCATGGTATGCCCGTCAGCAGCCCATCCTGCAACTTCCTCGAATGGAAGACCGTAGCTCCTGGCAATATCGTGGATCTCTGAAGCAAGATCCTCTGTCCTTGTTCCCATGGGATAGGCCATGTTTCCCGCTGCCTTGATAATAATATTTCCATCGAGGCCTTTGCCCTTTTCAAGGAGCTCTTTATCAAGGACCATCTCTTCGCCCAGGGTTGATATATCTTCCCCGGAGAGCTGGGTAAACTCAAAGACATTTCCCCTCGGCATGTATCTTTCTTCAAATCCCAGTTTTGCAGCATCCACCATTTTAACCCTGTCGAGAGACCCTGCCATCTCGTGTCCAACTACAGCTGAGCTGGTAGTGACACTGTCAACAATGCCTTTATTCATCAGTTCGGCAATGAGGGTAGTTACTCCTTCGTGTATGTTGGGACCACTACCGGTGGCCACCATCACCTTACCGCCTTTTTTCTTGACCTCGATTATTCTCTCCGCGGCCTTGTCAAGACTTGCCTGTGACCTTTCGTCAAGACCATCGTAAAAATTCTTGATCAGTTCCCTGTTAATAGTCAATGCAGATCCTCCTCCATTTTCTTAATAAATTTTTCCGCTATATTCCATGAAAGGAGGGCCGCCCCTGAAACCTGTCCGAAAAAGATCCTGCTTCTTTTCTCCACTTCTTTTCTTTTATCGGGATCAAGGGCTTCAAGCCACTTCTTTCCAAGTTCTGACCCATTTTCAACAGGGAAAGATATTCCCGCCTCAAGGAGTTTTGCTGAAGCTTCCCTGAAATCTTCCATGTGGGGTCCGTGAAAAAGGGGCACCCCAAAAAGTGCAGGCTCCAGTATATTCTGCCCGCCCCTGGGAACGAGGCTGCCTCCAACAAAAGCTGCATCAGCAAGGGCATAGAAGTCGAAGAGCCATC
>CAZFJG010000088.1:0-3604 GCA_964519285.1 uncultured Synergistales bacterium
TTTCCCTTTAGCCTTTCTGACCATTTTATAGTCCACTGTTCCCTCGGAAAAGTTCGGAATGTTCTCGAGATCCTCTATGTCCACCAGCCCTTCTTCAAGTAAAAGGTCAGGGTTTATGTAGTCAGGATCGATGGCAAAAGCGGATGGACTGTTATAAGGGGAATTTCCTGTGTAGGGATCAGTAAGGGAAAGGGGCAGGATCTGCCAGTAGGTCTGTTCTGAAGCTTTCAGAAAATCCAAAAAATCAAAGGCTCCCTTTCCAAAATCCCCTATTCCCCATTTCGAGGGGAGGGAGGACAGGGGCATAAGAAGTCCGCTGCTGCGTTTATATTTCATATATACCTCCATAATCGCTATAGTTTCAGTTTATTTTACACTATCATTCATCGAGGATATGTACAAATATGTACAAATTCCCGAAACTGCCTTTAAATAGCTGATATAATTTCCATGTTCCAACTCTTTCCGAAAGGAAGAAGGGCTGTCAATATGGATAAAAGTACATATATTTGTATACATGGACATTTTTATCAGCCTCCCAGGGAGAATCCCTGGCTTGAAGAGGTCGAAATTCAGCATTCCGCATACCCTTGGAATAACTGGAATGAAAGAATAACGGCAGAGTGCTATGCTCCAAATACAGCTGCGAGGTTGCTCGATGGAAGAGGCAGGATCGTCAGAGTCGTGAACAACTACTCGAGGATAAGTTTCAATTTTGGACCAACCCTTCTGTCCTGGCTTGAGAAGTACAGTCCCGAGGTCTATGAATCCCTGTTGGAAGCGGATTCAGCGGGAGCATCCTTTTTTTCGGGGCATGGGCCGGCAATTGCCCAGGCCTACAATCACATGATCATGCCCCTGGCTGACAAAAAGGACAAGATAACCCAGGTGAAGTGGGGGATCAGAGACTTTGCGTGCAGGTTCCGAAGAGAGCCGGAGGGGATGTGGCTGCCTGAAACTGCAGTGGATCTGGAGACCCTGGAAGTCCTTGCAGATAACGGAATAGTTTACACTATCCTGTCACCTGGACAGGCAGGAAAAGTTCTATCTTCCGGAACATTCCGCTGGAGCGATATCTCCAGAGGCAAAATAGACACCGGCAGACCCTATTTCTGTAATCTGCCGTCTGGGAACAGGATTTTTATCTTTTTCTACGATGGTCAGATCTCCAGGGAGATTGCCTTTGGGAAACTGCTTGATAACGGTGATAAAATGGCCGACACTCTTGTTTCAGCAGGGCATTACGGCAGCGAACCTGTACTGGTTTCGGTCGCCACAGATGGAGAAACTTATGGACATCATCACAAGTACGGTGATATGGCCCTTGCCTATGCTCTGGAAAAACTTGAGAAGATGCCGGAAGTTAAGCTAACTGTTTACGGAGAATTTCTTGAAAAATTCCCAGCCAGTGATGAAATAGAGATCATAGAGAACACTTCCTGGAGCTGTGCTCATGGAATTAGCAGATGGAAAGAGGACTGTGGATGTTCAACAGGTTACCATCCCTCCTGGCAGCAGGAATGGAGAAATCCACTGCGGGAAAGTCTCAACTGGTTGAGGGACAGGCTGAAAAAACTCTATACAGAAATTCTTGATGAATGTGTAGATGATCCATGGGGAGCGAGAAACAATTATATTGAACTTGTGCTTGAAAGGACACCTGGAAAGGTGGAACAGTTCCTTGAAAGACACTTTGTAAGGGGTAAAAGGGACAGAGACAGGTCTGTTAAGGTAATGAAAGCACTTGAAATGCAGCACAGGGCCATGCTTATGTTCACCAGCTGTGGCTGGTTCTTTGATGACCTGTCCGGCATAGAAACGGTACAGATCCTTCGCTATGCATGTCAGGCAATGCAATATGCATATGAAACAAAAGGGCTCGACCTTGAAAAAGAGTTTCTATCCCGACTTGAAAAGGGATGGAGTAATTTTGTAGAGTCCGGTAATGGCAGGGATATATACCTGTCAGGTGTAAAACCTGTGTCTGTGGATTTCAAAAAGCTTGCCGCCTATTTTGGGGTCATGTCTCTGTTTTCAAAGAAAATGGAGGATATCCCCTCGTACTGTTTCGGTCTAAATGTCCTGAGGATGGTCAGCCTTGGTGAAAATAATCCTGTTGCCCGTTTTGGAAGGATAGCTATTTGTTCAAAGCTTACCATGGAAGAAAAAACATTTTCCTTTTCATCCATAAGTATAGGGGGGCACAATGTCCTCTGTTCCGTATCAAAAGAGGTGTCGGAACAGGACTTCAGGGCCATGGAAGAGAGTCTGAAAAGGACCTTCGAGCACGGGGACATGACCTCAATGATCAATATCGCTGAAAGTTACCTGGGAGATCATTCGTACAACCTGGAGCACATATTCAGAAGAGAACAGCAGTATATTGTTGACAGGCTTCTCAGAAATGACCTTGAGAAGATTCATAATTTCCTCGGGGAAATACTGGAAAAGGATCAGCTTTTCATGAACTTCATCGCCTCAGTTAGGATGCCCGTGCCTGAAGGATTTAAAAAATCAGCCGAGATGGTTCTTAACGCCAGTCTTCAGAGAGAGCTCAGGGAACCGGTTCCCGATATTGAAAACATAAAAACAGCAATGGATAAGGCGCTAAGGTGGAACGTAAACCTTGACAGGGCTTCCCTGTCCTCATCGATACTCCAGTGGCTTGATTCAAGAATGGCTGAACTGTCCCAGGATCCCTGGAACCTCCAAAGACTATCTTTAGTAAGGGACCTTCTTGCCCTTTTCAGAGATACCATAAAAGAAGCAAACCCCTGGTACAGCCAGAATATCTTTCTGGAGGTGGCCAGGGATGTATGTTCGGGCCGTTTTTTTGAGGAGAATACAGGAAAAACCGAGTGGGAAAATGTTTTTCGGGAGACAGGAGAACTACTGGGGATCAATACTGAATTCTGTGATCCTGATTAGATTTCCTGTCAGGCTGTTATCCTGTTATTAAATTGCCGAATCCAATAGACCTGCGATCTTTTTGGCATCCTTTTTCATAATGGAATCAAAGGTCCTTTTACCACCATCGAAGAGATCGAGGTCTATTTTTGAAAAGAATAATCCATTGTTGATCTTGAAGTTCGATATCGTTTCAAGGGATATTTCGTCTTTTTCCGCATCGAACATCATTCGGTGAATAAGAACGATCCTCTGATCTGTCAAGGCCAGTAACCATTTCTTTTCCTTAGAAAGAGTAACTGTCATGGCATGGATATTTTCTCCTTCTTCCACTATTTTGGGAAGGAAACCGATCTCCCGTCTGTTTATCCATCTTCTGGATTCCTTCAGGCTGTTTAACTGTTCCTTAATGTATTCGGCAGATACTGTCATTCAAGAGCCTCCAGTCAAATATTCCCTAACTAAACAGGGTTCTTTCGAATAAGGTGCTTATTGTTCAAATCCGGGGTTATAATATCATGACACAGAGCTATTATATCTTCAGGTTTAAAAGTTTATCAGTATTGAGAGGTGGAATTGTAATGGCCGTTAAAAGGTTATTTCCTTATGTAATAATAGTTACAGCAGTGTTGTTATCTGGTGTTCTGATATTTTCAGCAGGGGAGGTTTTTTGCATGGAGACAAATAAAGAGGTTTC
>CAZFJG010000088.1:3704-6749 GCA_964519285.1 uncultured Synergistales bacterium
TTCTGATATTTTCAGCAGGGGAGGTTTTTTGCATGGAGACAAATAAAGAGGTTTCAACTAAGGTTCCTCCTATAGACAGGAGTGTTCCCGATAACATCGAGACAGCCACCTTTGCACTGGGCTGATTCTGGGGTCCGGATGCCAGTTTCGGCGTCCTTCCAGGAGTAGTAAGGACAAGGGCAGGATATGCGGGAGGTTCCAGGGAAAATCCGACCTACCATGATCTTGGAGATCATACAGAGACTATTCAGGTGGATTATGACCCTTCAGTTATTACGTATAATGATTTGCTCGATGCTTTCTGGAATGGTCACGATCCCGGTAGAAAGTCATGGACCAGACAGTACATGTCAATGATACTGTATCACGATCCCGACCAGGAAAAGGCGGCAAGGGAAAGCAAAGCTGCTCTGGAGAAAAGGACTGGAAGAAAGGTCCATACAGTGATCGAACCATACAGCGGATTCTACCTTGCAGAAAATTATCATCAGAAATATCGTCTCAAGATGCAATCAGGTATAATGTCTGACCTTGGGAAATATTATCCTGAAACTTCAGGCCTGACCCACTCTACTGCAGCTGCAAGGATAAACGGTTTCCTTTACGGCTACGGAGATCCTGATTTTTTTGAGGAAATTTCAGGTCAGCTCGGACTTTCTGATAAGAGCCTGGATAGAATACTAAGGGCATTGGCGGGCCGATAAGACCGCAAATCGAAAGGCCTGCTTTTCCCCTGTTTCTATCAAGGTGAAAGAAGAGGCAGATCTTTTATGCATTATACACTTCCGAAGGAACTACTATGTAACATATGTTAATAGTATAATAAGACTCCTTCTAATGTTTAAGTTATGTTTTTTTGAATAATATTCTTTTACATTTTGAATATACGTTCCTGCAGTACATGAAATAATGGGGGAGTGTGGAAATCATGAAGAGGATCGATTATTTGCTGGAAGAGAAGAAATTTCTCGAAAGTCAGGAAGAGGTTCTTTGGATGCAGGATGGCGAATGGGAAAGCCGTTATCTGCGCGTGTTGAACGATCTCAATGCGGAGGAGAAAAGGCTTAAGCAGAATCAGCCATAGTTTTATAACAGCTTTTATTTGATCCAATACAATGCATAACAAAACAGGACGCCCTTTAAAGGGCGTCCTGTTTTGTTGGAAATCTCATAGGAAAGAGATATCTGTTAAATGTGGCAGTTTGACACATGCAGTTTGTTTGCCTATTATTTTTATATGTAATTAAATTGCTAAACATGAATATTGCCAGACAAAGAAATAATCCAAAAGGGGAGTGGTTGGTATGAAGATTCCGGTAAAAAGGTTTCTGTTATTCTTTTGTATTTCCGTACTTTTTGTCTGTTCTTCTGCTTTTGGTGCAGATTCTCTCGAGCTGAGAATGTCCTATAACGGGCCTGCTGATCCCGAGAACAACGCAGTTCATCTCTTTGCGAGCAATTTTAAAAGCTCAGTTGAGGAAAGAACCGAGGGAAACGTTAAGATCAGGCTTTTCCCGGACAGCCAGCTCGGTAATGAAGAGGAAAGAATGGAGCTGCTGATGAAATCCGGGATGAACCAGCCTATAATCAACATAGCTTCCTATGCGGGAATAGCTCCGGTTTTTCCCGAGATGTACGCGAGCAACATACCATTTTTGTTCAATGGTTACGAAGCAGCTCACATCTTTTTCGACTCAAGCCGTTTTATTGAACGTGCTGAAAAAGAATTTCACGAAAGGACAGGAGCCTACCTTGTGGAAGTGATTGAGGAAGGTGGTTTTCTTGCCTTTACTAATTCCAAAAGAGAGATACGTTCTCCTGAAGATTTTGAGGGGCTGAAGTTCAGGGGTATGGCCGAGGACCAGGTGGCCCTTTACAAATCCTTTGGAGCCAGTGGTACACCCATACCGTGGACGGAACTCTATATGGCTCTCAAAACCGGCGTAGTAGATGGTCAGATGAACCCGGCGATGTACATAAAAATGGGGAGTCTCCATGAAGTGCAGAAATACCTTACCCTTGCCAATATTCAGTACTCCGACCAGTTCCTTGTCATTAACGGAGATATTATGGACAGCATACCTCAGGAGTATGTAAAGGCTATTCTCGAAGCTGCTGCAGATGCCAACGAAGAAAACAGAAAAGTAATGGAAGAACAGGACAGTAAGGACATCAAGTTCCTTGTGGACAAAGGCATGGAGGCCTACACTCCGAATGAAAGCGAGATGGAACAATTTCGTGAGAAAGGCCAGCCAGCATACCTCGAATGGCTCAGGGAACAGATAGAGAAAGAATGGGTCGATATGGCCCTGGAGTGTGCTGAAAGGGCCAATGCAAAAGCTGGTCAGTAAAAAAGCAGGTATTCTTCTGGAGGGCCTGTGAAGGTGATAAAAAGGATGTTATTTTACCTGGAGCGCCTCAGTGCCTGTACTGCAGGGGCGCTCCTTGTCTTAAATGTATGTGACATACTTCTCGGAGTGTTCTGTCGTTACGTCCTGCAAAATTCCATAATCTGGACAGAGGAGCTCGCGAGGTTCTCCCTTGTGTGGCTTGTCCTTATGGCAGCTGGTGGAGCCTATTACAGAGGAGATCACATGGTTATAGATTTTGTGGCAGCCCGGTTCCCCCTTTGGATACAAAGATTATTGTCAGGTCTTAGAGTGATCCTTACAGTATCTATTCTTGGTCTCATGATATATCTGGGTTTTACCAATGCGGTTAATGTATGGCACATGAGGACCATGGCCATGGGAATACCTAAAACGATACCTCTATTTGCGGTTCCCCTTGGGCTTGGTCTGCTGTTGTGTATATACATGTTAAAACTCCTTGACAGGGACAGGGGAGCTGGTCCTTCAAATTGACAGCAATAATGATACTCTGCTTTTTTACTCTTATGATACTTGGTATACCGTTGTACCTTGCCCTTCTGACAAGCGCCTTTGCAGGTATCGCTGTTTTGGGCGACTGGTCAATTCTGGGGATTATGGCCCAGCAGTTCTACGGAGGAATGGATGTTTTTTCCCTTATGGCCATTCCTTTTTT
>CAZFJG010000089.1:0-2135 GCA_964519285.1 uncultured Synergistales bacterium
GGAAACATTGCAAGCAGTGACTCTTGATGTAGACCAGCTGACTGCTCGTATACAGGCTTTGCTTCTGCAGGACCCTGTTCTCCAGTCACTCAGTCTCAGGGGTGAGATACTTGACCTGAAAAAACACACAAGTGGTCATGTCTATTTTACCCTGACCGGGAGTGAGTCACGTATTTCGTGTGTAATGTTCAGATCAGATGCCAAAACCCTCCCCAAATGGCCACGTAAAGGTGACGAGGTCATTGTACAGGGGAGGGTCTCTATTTATCCTCCAAGAGGTTCTTACCAGTTCTACGCGAGGCAGATTTATCCCCTCGGAGAAGGCGCTGCAGCCAGGGCTAAAGCTGAGTTAAAGCAGCGGCTGGAAAAGGAAGGTCTCTTTGATCCCTCTCATAAAAGAAAGTTTCCTGAATTTCCTTCAAGGATAGCCGTTATAACATCTCCAACAGGTGCTGCAGTAAGGGATGTTATTAACGTCTCCGGCAGGCTGTTCCCTTCATGTGAGATAGTTGTAGTGCCTGTTCTTGTACAGGGTGCAGAGGCTCCGAAGGAAATCAGCCGGGGGTTTATAAAATGCGGCTCCATGGGAGGTCTGGATGCGGTGATGCTTGTCAGGGGTGGAGGCAGCAGGGATGATCTTAATCCCTTCGACGAGGAAGATGTGATCCGCGCAGTTAGAAACTGTCCTTTTCCTGTAATGACCGGCCTGGGCCATGAAACTGACCTTACCCTTTCAGATCTGGCTGCCGATGGATATGCGTCAACTCCTTCTGCAGCGGCTGAAAGTATAATGCCTGATCAGAAGGATGTTATCCGCAGGATAGTTCATCTGAGGGAGAGAATGACATCCCTTGAAAGGGCCGGGATAGATATGGCGAGACGTAACCTGTCCTCCCTTTCAGAAAGTGCTGAAAAAAAGATGGTAAACATCACAGAAAATGTTACGAAGGACCTGTCTCTTCTTCATTCCCGCCTGGTTGAGTCTTCAAGGAGGATTGTTTCAGAAAAGAGACAGAAAGTTGAATACCTTGGATCTCATTTGAATGCACTATCCCCGGAGTATGTCCTGTCAAGAGGGTTTATCACCTGTGAAGATCCGGAGACAGGCCATATTGTGCCTTTTGTGAAAAATGTAGAGGAAGGCAGGACCTATGTACTGAGGTTTTCGGATGGTTCTGCAGATGCGAAAATTGAGAAAAAGTTCAACAAGGAAGGTGAAGATGGAGGCAACCAATGATACCATGTACTTTATACTGGGAAAATAATGCCCTTTGGATACTGGACCAGAGAAGACTTCCACTGGGAACAGAATATATAGAATGCAGAAATTATGAAAAAGTTGCTCAGGCGATAGAAAATCTCTCCGTAAGAGGAGCCCCCGCCATTGGAATAGCGGCTGCATATGGAGTAGCCCTTGCCGCTATGTCAGGCAGGGATTCTGTAAGAGCCGCTGTGGACAGGATCAAAGGTACAAGACCCACAGCAGTGAACCTTTTCTGGGCTCTGGACAGAATGGAAAAGGTCTCAGAGGCTTCTAAGGATAGTACTCTTTTCCAGGAGATGCTTAAGGAAGCAGGAGCTATCCTTGAAGAGGACATAAAGATAAATCGTGCTATAGGGTTCAACGGACAGTCTTTATTGCCCGAAAGAGCAGTTGTGATAACACATTGTAATGCCGGAGCTCTTGCGACAGGAGGATATGGAACTGCTCTTGGGGTGATCAGGGCTATGCAGGAGAAGGGAAAAGAACCTTCGGTCTTTGCCTGTGAAACACGTCCTGTCCTTCAGGGAGGGCGTCTCACTGCCTGGGAACTGACCGAGGACGGTATAGATGTCACCCTCATCACTGATAACATGGCTGGAGCGCTTATGGCACAGGGCAGAGTCGACGCTGTTATCACCGGTGCGGACAGGATAGCATCCAACGGGGATACGGCAAACAAGATCGGGACATACTCTCTTGCAGTTCTTGCTGAAAAACATGGGATCCCCTTTTACATTGCTGCTCCTTTTTCCTCTTTTGACCTGAATCTTGAAGGAGGTTCCGCTATTGAGATAGAGGAACGCAACCCTGAAGAGGTCAGAAAATTTCGGTCCGAGGTTATAGCAAAGGACAATATCAGGGTCTGGAATCC
>CAZFJG010000089.1:2235-6722 GCA_964519285.1 uncultured Synergistales bacterium
AAGACCGCATGCCTTCTCGTGTTAATGAAGGATCTTGGAGCAAATGTAGCTGCTGCAGGTTCTAATCCCCTTTCGACCCAGGATGATATCTGTGCAGCCCTTGCAGAATCAGGAGTAAAGGTTTACAGCCACAGGGGTATGTCGGACAGTCAGTATTTTGATAACCTGAGATCTGTTATCGACACTTCACCAGATATTATCATAGATGACGGAGCTGACCTTATAGCACTTCTTCACACTGAATACAGGGATATCCTTTCATCAATAAAGGGAGCTTCCGAGGAGACTACTACCGGAGTAAACAGGATAAAGAGCATGGAAAAAGATAACATACTCCAGTTTCCTGTGATCGCTGTGAACGATGCTAAAAGCAAATACCTTTTTGATAATCGTTATGGGACAGGGCAGTCCGTTCTCGATGGAATAATGAGAACTACCAATCATTTGCTGGCTGGAAAGAAAATTGTCGTAGCCGGTTATGGCTGGTGCGGAAGGGGAGTTGCTTCTAGAGCTTCCGCCATGGGTGGTCACGTGATAGTAGTTGAGGTTGATCCTCACAGGGCCTTTGAGGCTATGATGGACGGATATGCTGTAATGTCCATGGACGAGGCGTCAGCTGTGGGGGATATTTTCCTGACACTTACTGGAAATACCGATGTGGTCAGGAAGCAGCATTTTGAAAAAATGAAAGATGGAGTTCTTCTCGGAAACGCAGGTCATTTTGACGTAGAAATTAACAAGGTGGATCTGGACTCCCTTTCAGTATCAGTAAAAGAAACCAGGAACAACGTTCAGACCTATATTATGGAAGACGGAAGAAAACTTCATCTTCTTGCTGAGGGAAGACTTGTTAATCTCGCTGCAGGTGACGGTCATCCTGTGGAGATCATGGACCTGAGTTTTGCTCTACAGCTTGAATCGGTGCTCCTTTTCTCAAAGGAGAACTGGAAACCTGGCGTCTACAATGTTCCCTGTGATATTGACCGGAAAGTAATGGAGAAAAAACTCAACTCCATGGGAATTACCCTTGAAAAATTGACAACAGGTCAGGTAGAGTACCTGGCGAGCTGGAAAGAATAAAAGGTTTAAGTTCTTTTTAAAAGGGAAATATCTGGGGGTATAAAAATGTCTTACCTGCTGAGAAATATGCTTGTTTTGGATGGATTCAGAGATTCTGCCTCTAAATGTGACGTAGTCGTAGATGGGGCGAAGATAACGGCTCTTGAGCCCGCCGGTTCAGTTGAGCCAGCGGGTCATAATGTCATAGACGGAAAGGGCAGAACAGCCCTGATCCCGGGTCTGGTGAATACTCATACACATGCTGCCATGACCTTGCTGAGAGGACTTGGAGAGGAAAAACCCCTGATGGACTGGCTTAAAAAAAGTATCTGGCCAGTGGAGGCAAGGCTGACACCTTCCTCTGTGTATTGGGGGACCATGCTTGGAGCCCTTGAAATGCTTTCCGGTGGAGTTACCTGCTTTGGTGATATGTACTTTGAAATGGACGAAGTAGCGAGAGCATGTCTTGAGCTGGGAATGAAATGCGGAATTTCAAGAGGCCTTGTAGGAGCAGACAGGGAAAGAATCGATGATAATATAAGGCTTTATAAGAAGTGGGACAAAAAAGAGGACCTTCTGAGGGTCCAGTTCGGACCCCACGCTCCTTACACGGTACCCATGGAGCAGCTCAGGGAGGTTTCTGCAGTAGCTCATGATCTTGGGGCAGGTGCCCATTTTCATTTTCTTGAAGTGGAATGGGAGCTCGATTACCTCAGGGAAGAGTACAACATGGACCCCCTTACCTATCTTTCAGAATCAGGGCTGCTCGGTCTCGACCGTCTTATCCTCGCCCATGGAGTCTGGATACCCGAAAATATTTTGCAGGATCTTGCTCTTCCTTCTGTAACGGTTGTTCATTCAATGAAAAGCAACCTGAAGCTCGGCAGCGGGATCATGGATCTTCCGGAAATGCTGTATAAAAATATTTCTGTTGCACTGGGAACTGATGGAGCCGCAAGTAACAATCAGCTCGATGTCTGGGACGAGATGAAGACCGTTGCTCTTGTCCACAAGGGGCAGAGGAAGGATCCCACTGTAGTAAAAGCAGTGGATGTATTGAGAATGGCCACATATGAGGGAGCCAGGGCACTTGGTTTTGAGTGGACCGGCAGGATAGAGCCGGGATGGAAGGCTGATCTGGCCCTTGTTGACCTTGATCGGCCCCATTATGTAGGTGTTAACGAAGACAATCTTGGCTGCTATCTTGTTTACGCAGGGTCAAAAGCTGATGTAAAATCTACAATAATAAATGGAAAGCCAGTATATAGTGAGGGCAAACTCCTCAACTTTGACAAGGATGAGATCATCCTTTCAGCACGAGAGGAAAGACAGAGACTTGTTGAATAAATGATTTGACCCTGAGAGGAGCAGATTGAAATGCAATACAGATCCGGTAAGGAATTAAGAGAACTTTTTATAGATTTCTGGGTTTCAAAGGGGAGCAGACATTATCCGAGTTTTTCCCTTGTTCCTGATGACCCTTCACTTCTTTTTACAATAGCGGGAATGGTGCCCTTTAAAAAATATTATCTTGGAATGCAGACTCCGGAAACCCCTCGTGCGGTAACTTCTCAGAAATGCATCAGGACCAATGATATCGAAAATGTGGGAAGAACTGCTCGACATCATACTTTTTTTGAGATGCTCGGCAACTTCGCCTGGGGAGATTATTTCAAGAAAGAGGCCATAACATGGGCCTACGAATTTCTCACAGAATACGTCGGACTTGAGAAAGAAAGGCTTTATGCCACGATATACCTCGACGATGAGGAGGCCTTCGATGCCTGGCATAACCATGTAGGCCTTCCGGAAGACAGGATATATCGTTTTGGAGAGAGTGAGAATTACTGGTTCATGGGAGATACCGGCCCCTGCGGCCCCTGCTCGGAGATAATGTATGACCAGGGTCCGTCCTTTTCATGTGGAAAATCCACCTGTGATGTGGGATGTGACTGTGACAGGTATCTTGAAGTATGGAACCTTGTTTTTACACAGTTTGACCGTCTTGAGGACGGATCTCTGCTTAACCTGCCCAAAAAGAACATAGACACCGGAATGGGACTCGAGAGACTTACAGCCCTTGTACAGGGAGTTAATAATGATTTTGCCACGGATCTTTTTCAGCCACTTATCCAGCATACATGCAAACTTGCCGGAACCGAGACAGGGAAAGACCCCTCCACAGATATGGCTGTCAAGGTGATCTCGGACCACATGAGAGCTATAGCCTTCATGGTAGCGGACGGTATCCTTCCTTCTAATGAAGGGCAGGGCTATGTTCTCAGGAGGCTTTTGAGAAGGGCATCGAGATTCGGTAGACTAATCGGACTTGACCGGCCATTTTTATGCAGTCTCATGCCGGTTCTGATTGAGATCATGGGGGATCCCTATGAAGAACTCATCGAGCAGAGACTTACCATTGAGCATGTAATAGCGATGGAGGAGGAAAAGTTCGACCGGACACTGGAACAGGGAACCAGTCTTCTCGAGAATGAAATATCAAAACTTGAAGGCAAAAAAGAGAACATCCTTTCCGGAAAGGTAGCTTTCGATCTTTACGACACCTTTGGATTTCCCCTTGAGCTTACTGAAGAGATCTGCCAGGAACGGGAAGTTGAGGTAAACAGGGCCGAATTCGATAATGAAATGAAAAAACAGCGGGAAAGGGCACGGGCGTCAAGCAAGCAGTCCATGTCTTCAATGAAAGCTGACGTTTTCTCGGAAATACTCCAGGAGCTTGGGCCCACAAGATTTGTGGGTTACGAGGCCTGCAAGGTGAACAGCGAGGCAGGAGCCCTTCTGAAGAACGGAAAAAGAGTAGATTCCATCCATCAAGGCGATGCCGGGGAAGTAGTCCTTCATGTATCTCCCTTTTATGGAGAAAGGGGAGGCCAGGTGGGAGACACGGGATGGCTTTCGGGTGAGAACTTTGAAGCTGAAGTCACAGATACATATTTTGCGGGTGGAGACCTTATTGTAAACAGCATCGTGGTCAACAGGGGGATCCTGAAGGAAGGTTCCAGTGTCGAGGCTGCTGTTGACACTGAAAGACGCCGATCGATCATGAGAAACCATACTGCCACCCATCTTCTCCATGAGGCTTTACAGCAGGTTCTTGGACGTCATGCCAGACAGTCTGGCTCAATGGTATCCGATGAGTTTCTGAGATTCGATTTTACCCATTTTGAAGGATTGAGTCCGGAGCAGATCCGGGAAATTGAAGAAAAAGTAAACGAAAAGATCCTTGAAAACGTAGATCTGAATATCAGGGAGACTTCAATGGAAGAGGCCAAAAAGACCGGAGCTAAGGCGCTTTTTGAGGAAAAATACGGAGAATCAGTTCGGGTTGTTACTATCTCCGATTTTTCCTGTGAGCTCTGTGGAGGATTGCACGTGGATTCAACTGGAGAGATAGGATTATTCAAGAT
>CAZFJG010000090.1:0-6684 GCA_964519285.1 uncultured Synergistales bacterium
TTATTTTCACTGGCCATTTGCTCACCCCACCTTACGAAAGCTCATTGACGACGTCGGGACCAGGTCCTGTCTCATCACGTCGCCAAGGCTTAATGGTCTGATCCCAGTCATCAGGCAGAAAAACCAGGGCCTTATTGGGAAGTCCGTCAAAGTCAACACCGAGCATTTCCCTGATCTCTCTTTCACTGTATTCCACACCTGGTATACGATCGAACAGAGAGGGCATCACGAGATCGGACTTGGGAACTGGTACTCCCACTGTAACTCCCAGCCTGTTTCCCCTGTCTGCTACACGGAAAAGGGAAAAGTGATAATAAAGGGTTACTACATCTCCGTCGTCATTTCCGGAAGTAATATGGAAATGAGGAAAATCAAACTCAAAAAGCTCGTCTATGAGCTCAAGAAAACGTTCCCTGTCGATCTTTAACCACAGTTCGTGAAACTGCACCTTGTTCTCAATACCTGCCTTTTGTTCCCTGAAGATATCAACAGTCAGGTCTTTGCCAAACTTTTCCTGCAGGCAGTCAAGAACTTCCTGGGCATTTTTGCTTTCCTTCACATAATCTTTTCGACAAGGCATTATACAGCACCTGCCTTTACAGTATCAGCCTGCTCTGCCAGCAGCGCTTTTCTTTTTTCCTCGATCTTGAGCACTGCCTTGGCTGCACCTTCGATAATTGCCTCGGGGCGGGGAGGACAGCCATGTACATATACATCTACTGGCAATACGTTGTCCACCGGCCCTACGAGATTATAAGATTTGTAGAATACATCTCCCGAACAGCCACAGTTGCCTATTACCATTACCACCTTCGGGTCCGGCATCTGTGCATAAATCCTCTCAAGTTTTTCTTTCATAAACCTGGTAACCGGACCGGTCACGAGTAGAACATCGGCATGCTTGGGAGTTCCTACGAGTTTCATCCCCAAACGTTCGATGTCGTATCTCGGGCTGAGAGTAGCGACTATTTCTATGTCACATCCGTTACAGGACCCGGAATTACACAGGAATACCCAGAGGGATTTAGGGAGAATTTCCAGATATTTTTCGAGTTTCATCATATCAACAACCCCTCCTATACGAAAACGATAAGCGTTGTGAGGACAGCGATAAACAGGATAAAGTATCCCACGTAGTCCTGAACAAGCCCGTTATGAAATTTTGCCATGAAATCATAGTAAGGGGTAAAAAACTTTATAAAACCCCAATACGCAGAATCAGCGGGCACCGATATATCTGCTCCATCTTCAGGTACGTCATTTCCGGAGAAATATATCTCATCCTGATATGTGCCTTCCTTGTAGTCCTGCCGTCCGGAATTTCTGAGCCAGAGAGTAAAAAAACCGGCTATAGCCAGAAAGATCAGCCATGAATATATATCCCAGTAGCCGAAACCAGTAAGAATTTTTTCCCACATCAGAAAGCACCTCCCATAATTGCGCCTATGTAGCCAGCCTGGTCAACAAGAGCCTTGGCTGCGGGTTCAACAAGATTTGAAAGAGCGCTTCCAGGAAGGAAAGTAAGCAACAGTATGGCTACTGTAAGTATTCCCATACCTACCATCATTGTTGAAGGAACTTTTCTCGCATTAACAAGGGCCTTGTGTTCAGGACCAAGGAACGCTGTCTGGAAAACCTTGACAAAAGAGGCAAGGGTCAGAACAGACGTTACGAGAGCTACTACCGTTATAAAGGGATGAACTGCAAAGCTTGACTGATAGATCAGAAGCTTTGATGTATATCCGTTCATAGGAGGCAATCCTGCGATGGCAGCTGCAGCGATGACAAACATGAACGCTGTTCCAGGAGATCTCCTGATGAGACCTCCCATTTTATTAAGGTCTCTGCTGCCCGTCATGTAAAAGAGGGTTCCCGCTGTGAGGAAAAGAAGTCCCTTGTACATGGCATGGTTGAATATATGGAAAACTCCTCCTTTAAGAGCTGTGAACCCATATTCTGCAAGAGCTTCCGGGTTTCCAAGGACAAGCAAACCAATGCCAACACCGAGCATCATGTAACCGGTCTGTGAGATGGCATGGTAAGCCATCAGTCGCTTCACTTCGTGCTGGACCACAGCCATTGAGACTGCGACAAGCATGGAAATCAGACCAAGTATTATTATTGCCCAGGCAACAACAGAATTTGTGAGGGAGACACCGTAGATTGAGAAGGCTACCCTGAAAAGACCGTACAGAGATGCCTGGCTAACCGTCACAAGAAGGCAGCTGACGCTGGCTGGAGCTTCTGCATATGCATCGGGGATCCAAAGATACATTGGGAAAGATCCACATTTCAGAGCCAATGCAGAGAAAAGAAGGGCCAGTGAAACTTTCTCCACAAGTCCCATTTGCATTACGCTTCCAAGGGCTCCCATATTAAGAAGGTTGTACCTTCCATAGAGGAATCCTACAGCGATAAGAACAAGCATGGCTGCTATCTGCGACATCACCATGTATTTAAAACTTGCCTCGATGGCCTGAGGCTTGTCACGCCAGAAAGCGACAAGACCATAAGAAGCAACAGAAGCGATCTCAAGAAATACAAAGAAGTTGAAAAGGTCTCCTGTTACCATCATTCCAAGCATACCAAGGGTCAGAAGGAAATAAAGTGAAACGAACCTTGACATCCCGGAGAAACGATCCATGTAACTTACACTGAACCAGGCACCTGCCATGGATGTTATAGATCCTGCAAGAGCCATGAATGCGCTCATCGCATCTATCTCGAGGATGATCCTTACAGGAAGTTTCATTCCTGACGGAAGGGAAAGGGCGAAGTCCTCGCCTCCCATTACATATACAAGGATCCCGTTAACAGATACATCTCTCCAGAGTGCAAATGCGACGAGGAACACACAGGTTGACACAGTGATGAACCAAACGTTACGCAGTGTCTTGCCCCCAAGGTTGAAGACAGGCGCTGCGAAAGCTCCGAGCAGCGGTACGGCAAGGAGTAGTGCGGGTAAATGGGCCTGCCAGTTCATCCTCTCAACCTCCTTATCTCGTCAACGTTAAGCGTTCCGTAGTGCTTGTAAAGAAGCATTATCACGGAAAGCATGAGGGCTGAAGTTGCAAGGGCAATGACGATGGCTGTCAGTGTCAGTGCCTGCGGAGTCGGAAGGACCATTGCATCCACTTCTCCTTTTAGAAAATGGACAGGTACATCTCCGCCCAACCTGTATCCCAATACAATAAGAAGCATATTTACAGCAGATTCTATGATAGTTATTCCGATAGCTATCTTGATCATGTTCTTCTCACGAAGGACAGCAAGAAGCCCGATCAAAAAAAGAATCCCTACAACAAGGAAGGGTAGATTACCAACTGTCATGACCTGTCTCCCCCCCTGTCTCTGAATTGATCTCAAGTCTGGAACCCTTGAACATGTAAAGAATAATAAGAGTAAGACCACCTGCAACTTCAAGTCCTACCGCAATATCCATAAGTGCTATGGTTCCTGAAGGCGGAATGACCGCTGGGCCTCCACCTGCATGTACAACTGCTTCGGGAACAGCCAGGAAATTGTACAGGAAACTCGTTCCCATGCCTGCAAATCCGAAAAGCAGGAAAAGAAGTAAACCTGCTGTCAGGAATGTGTTGTAGACGTCAAGACTGATCCAGGAAAGCACTTTTTCGCCGCCGTATGCCACAAGCAGAAGTGCTGCAAAGGTAGCAACCACAGCTCCTCCCTGGAATCCTCCTCCAGGTGTTACGTCTCCGTGGATTATTACATAAGTACCGAATACGACCATAAACCATGCGAACATGTCACATCCGGTTCTGACAACTACTGAAAGAGGCTTCATTGTTTTCTGGCCCCCTCTCTGAAAAGAGCGAGGATAGAACAAACAGCGGTAAAAAGCACTGCTGCCTCGCCGATAGTATCAAAGGCACGATAATCGAACACTATTGAGGTAACTATATTTTCTGAAGAACGTTCCTCAAGGGCATTATCGATATAGTATTGATCCATTGCAATATCTCCGGGTTCTCCAAAGGGATGGATGGAGTCAAGTGCTCCAAACATCATACCGGCTACGACCAGGGCGGCCATAATGAATATCATCTTTTTCATTCCATGCCACCTCCATTACCCTTCCTGATCCTGAGCCTGCCACAACATCTGAGTGTAATTATGTAGATAGTTGTGCTAAGGCCGGCGCCAATTGCTGCTTCAGCTATAGCTACGTCCGGTGCCTGGAGAATATAGAATTCCAGGGAAAGAACGAGGCTGAAAACAGCGAGAGAAATGACGGAAGAGAGGAGATCCCTGAACCATATGGCGTAAAAGGCCGAGACCATTAAAACTATTAGTACGAACAGGTGGACAAAGCCCGTCATCTTTTAACACCACCTTTTTTATCTTTCTCTGCCAGTTTGTCAACAACTGCATATCTGGGAGCAACACCACTGCGGTGAGCTGCTCTGGAAATGGCGTGGGCTCCGGTAGAGTTGGTAAGCAGAAGAGCTAATACAGCTATGGCGACATGTACTATGATCACAAGAAATCTGCCCTCACCGGTTCCGATATATTTCGATATTGCGAATATTATAACTGCAAAAGAAGTAAAGATAGACCCGAAAGTAGTACACTTGGTTGCACCGTGAAGACGGGTGTACACATCGGGAAAGCGAAACAGGGACAGAGTCCCCAGGCTGTTGAATACAAGCCCTATTGCGAGAAGGACAAGTACCAGGAAAAGTTCCATGACACTACATCCCCCCTTCTATGTAACGTGCGATGAACATTGTTCCTACAAATGATAAGGCTGCGTAAACTATGGCTACATCCACCATTACTACCGAATCGTTAACGACAGCCAGAATCACCATTACTGCAACTACCATAGTGTTGAGAGTATCAAGAGCCACAGCTCTGTCAGGTTGTGTTGGTCCTGCTATAAGCCTGAAACAGACCAGGAAAATTAGCAATCCCAGAATAGCCGAAGCCCCGATAAACAGATAGACACTCATTCAGTCAACCTCCTTGCCCATTTGGCGAAGGGACCATAAACATCCTCTTCCCTGGGGTCTAGATCTGTCACATTGATCCAGTGGATGTAAAATGCTCCGTCTTCTTCGTCAACATCAACAGTTAACGTTCCCGGAGTAAGAGTAATAGAGTCTGCCAGTACCGTCATGGCCAGTTCACTCGTCAGTCCCGGATTAAGCTTAACTATTCCAGGCCTGATATCTCCGGTGATAACCCTTTTTGCAACGTCAATGTTTGCTTTTACCATACCCATTGCAAAGGGCCCGAAAAGATAATAGATGAAACCTGCCCATCTTACCGGATTCAGACCGGCGAGTCCGAAGCGCCTGGAGGAGCTCCACTTTCGACCAACAAACGCCAGAACTCCGCCGAGAATCAATCCGATAACCACCTCGACAAGACTGATCGCTCCCTCCCCAGACCAAACCAGGAAAAGGTAAACAATAAAGGAGAGGAAAAATATGAACACCTAATGCACCTCCCATCAAGAAATATAATTTCTGTTACTTTGTTATTTTAGACACAAATCCGGATACATTATACATTTGATGTGGTTGCTTTGTAAAAATAGTTATTCTTTTAACTATCCATACACAACTGCAGCCGGCTATATCTATAAGAAATCCTCTTTTTAGAGAACAGTCACTAAAAAAGGGCATCTTCAGGTGGAAATACCTCTCCGCCTTTGATAACCCTTAAAAAATAACCTTTATCCGGTAGAAGACACCAGCCCCGGTAATCGTAGGAATGAGGTTCTCCCGGTTTTTTCCCTTTTTCAACAAATTCCAATACGACCTGGCTACCCAGGTAAATCAAACTACCCTTCTCGATTTCTGAGGGCAATCCGGAAATAACGAGATTTTCTGCCAGAGAACCAAAAGGAAAACTGAATCCGGCTTCTTTCTCTGCTTCCTCGATATCCTCCATCCTCAGCAGACTGACCTGCCTGAGCCCTGATCCTGCATGAGCATCTCCCTGTATTCCATGATCTTCAACGAAAAAGGCTTTCTGCACAGGTTCTTTGGGCAGATCCTTTCTTTCACTTGAACAGACTGCAAGTAATGTTGCCATTTTCGACCTCCATCAGAACGCTTAACTTCAACTGTTCAGAACAATCGCACCTGCTTTAGCACAATTCAGGAGCAACAGCATAAAGCTGCTGCTCCTGATGGTAATAATTTTTGCTCAAGCCAGTATAAATATACTGAGATAAAGAAAAAGGGAGACAGTCCATACTAAAAGACTTACGAGGAATTTTCTGACCCTGGATATCTGTGAGATCTCACAGTTAACCACTTCATGTCCTCCAAGTAAAAGGTTCTCGATCAAGGCAGTAAGACCTGTCCATATCAGAAAGACCAGCAAAAGCCTGAAAAGTGATGAAAGATAATTTGCTTCGCCTGACATCGAAAAAGCCAGTAGAAAAAGGCTCAGCAGCAGCAGTCCAAGTATCCATCTGAACGGGTGGATCCTTTCTTTATTAAATTCGAGATTGATCAGACTGCATGGATTTACCAATGTGCGGCACCCCCTTGAGGGTAAAGAAGAAAAGGAACTTCCCGTGGAGACATTTTCCATATCACATAACCCCTTTGTATAGATGGTCATAAAGAATGAAAAGAAGAAACAGTTGAAGCTACTGCAACATTATACACTTATTTTGGCTGTGTTTAAAAAAAATCTGGAGCTTTT
>CAZFJG010000091.1:0-6632 GCA_964519285.1 uncultured Synergistales bacterium
ATTCGGCACTGCAGAGAAGGTCATCACCGGATATGCCCATCTGGACCCTGGAAAATAGTTCAGCTCCGCTGGTTCTGGCAAAGGTCTCAATTGCAAGGTTTTCGTCATAACACAGATCCTGTTCGACACTATCGAGTTTCGAAGGAGCCAATATTTTCCCAGAGTCGGTCATAATCCATCCTTCAACTGTCCATCCGTCGGTTATGGGAACTACTCCGCCACCAGGACCAACGATGGGGAATGCCTCCACATCAGGTATCCCGACAGCTGTCCAGTTCCTGTGGGTGAGGTTTATGTGGGTCAGGGAGAATGCCCTGGGAACAAAAGCAGGATCGTTGGGATTGAACTGCCTCTCCACCCACCATGGCCATATCCAGTCAAGATTCTGCTGTATGGCCCTGCTGTTCATCAGGCCTCTGGCATGAAGAATAACTCCTGACCTCAGAAGTTCTATGGGCTCATGAACCTCAGAGGGCTGGGAAAAGTTCCGAACCTTGGAAAGAACGGAAATGGGATCCAGAAACCCGTGGGAACGGGCCACCTTACGCACTATGTATTTCCAGGGAAGCCATTTTAACCTGATAACAGTCTCCTCCTTTGTGTTTTTATTTGTTGAGTATATTTTACCAGTTCAATAACAGGTTGCTTCATCTTATAGAAAAAAAAGAAGGAACTGACCAAAAAACGGCAGTTCCTTCTTCCCCCCTATGCTCCTGGCTCCTCCTTTGAGATCAAAACCAGCTTAAGTAAAGTTAGACCTCACTTCCCAGATCTCTATACTATTTCCATTTTGTATAATCCAGCATTTTTTCACTCTTGGCCACCAGTAAGGTTCCAGTCATATCTCCTGTTACGTTGATACAGGTTCTACCCATGTCAAGAATGGCATCAATACCGAGGATCATGGCGTAAGCAGCCGCCACTGGAGATCCGGTTTCTATTGGAAGTCCGATGGAATCCATTACAAGAAGCAGCATGATCGCTCCGGCTCCTGGAACTCCAGCTGTTCCAATGGATGCAAGGACAGCTGTAAGAATTACAGTGATCTGCTGACCGAGATTAAGAGGAAGTCCGATAGCAAAACCTATAAAAAGTGCACAGACTCCCTGGTATATGGCAGTACCATCCATATTTATGGTTGCCCCAAGAGGCAGAGTAAAGGAATAAATATTCCTTGAAACACCGAGATTCTCATCTACACATGTCATGGTTACAGGAAGGGTACCGCTGCTGCTCCTGGTAACAAAGGCTGTGACCATAGCCTCTTTTCCTCCCTTTAAGAAGGTTATGAAATTCAGTTTGTTAAAGGAAATCAGCCCTCCGTAAACAACAACAACATGGATGATATATCCGAGGAATGCAGCCAACGTAACGATACCAAGGGGACCTGCCGCAGCTGCTCCCTGTTTTGCGAAAACCACTGCAAGCAGTGCAAAGACACCTATAGGAGCGTACTGGAGAACCCAGCGCACTACTATATACATAACCTCAGCTGCTCCGTCAAAAATGTTGTAGACAGTTTCTGCGGCATTTCTGATACGTTCGTTGCCACTTATCTTGAGATAACTCAGACCAATTCCGAACATGATGGCAAAGAATATTATCGGAAGGACATCTCCATTTGAAAGGGCAGCGAAAGGATTGGTAGGAACGATGTTGAGAACTGTTTCGGAAAGAGAAGGTTTTTCAAGAACCCTTCCTGCCGCTTCTCCGATGGAACCGAGATCGAGTCCGAGGCCTGGTTTGAAGACGTTTCCCATTATAAGTCCCACTGCAACTGCAAGGGCCGATGTGAAAAGATAGAAAAGGACGATCTTTATTCCGACTTTTCCAAGCTCTGCCGGACTGATACTTGCGGCTCCGACTACAAGGGTTGTCAATATTACAGGCATTACGATCATTTTCAGCAGTCTGACGAAAAGATCACCAAAGGGTGAAACCCAGAGAATTGACTCCCCTGCCATAATACCGACAATTGCACCAGCAACAAGGCCTATCAGAATCCTGATAAGCAGACTTGTCTTGAAATACCAGTCAAACATTCCCCCACTGTTATTACTGGCCATCACTAATAACCCCCCAATTCAATTTTGACAATATTTTTCCTATTATTATTTTAGTTTGAAAAGGAGGGTTTAGTAAATTAACCGGAGTGAGTATTGATAAGGAAAAAGGCTCCATGTATTTTAAAATACATGGACCATTTGGTGTATATGCACCTGTTGTGAGACTTTTCAGGAAAGGTCCCAGTCCATTACCTTTTTGATGAATTCCACCTTGGAATTTACGTTGAGCTTCCGGTATATGTGGAGAATATGCTTTTTTACAGTTGAGGCAGCTATATTACAGTTGGAAGCTATCTCCCTGTAGGTATATCCCTGGACGATACCCTGCATTATCTCTTTTTCCCTCGGAGTAAGATTGTAGCCTTCGCACCCAGGAGAGAGGCTTTCTTTTCTGAATTCCCTGAGGAGTACTTTCGCTACTGCGGGACTGACAGGTGACCCACCTGAGGAAAGTGCATTTATCTGGTCAACAAGGTGTCCCGGCCTTGTATTCTTGAGAATATATCCTGTAGCTCCCGCCTGGATGGCACTCAAGATCTTCTCTTCTTCCTCGAAGATCGTAAGGATAAGAACCTTTACATCCGAATATTTTTCGCTTAAATGTCGTGTGGTCTCAATTCCTGATATGCCAGACAACCCGATGTCCATAAGGACTATATCCGGTGGCCCCTTTTCTTCTACTTCCTTCAGAAGTTCTTCTCCCGAAGATACAACGGCAGAGACACTGATATCGTCCTCCAGGTCAAGAATATAGCGCAGACCTTCACGTACTTCCCTTACATCTTCACATATCATAAGGTTTATCATTAAAAGGTCATCTCCTTGCAGCAGGGATGCAGATCTTAAGGCATGTGCCTTCTCCTCGGGGAGAATGGAGGTAAAACGTACCGCCAAAACTCTGGATCCTTTTCCTGATATTTCTGAGCCCAAAACTGTCACTTCCGACACTCTCTCCAGCTCCACCACATCCGTTGTCCCGGAACTCCAGCACCACATTTCCATCCTGGACTTCGAGCTTAAGGTCAACCCTGTTCGCTCCCGAATGTTTCAGCACATTGTTAACCAGTTCCTGGAGGATCTTTTCGATCTCAAAACGGACCTCGCGGCTCAGGTTGTTCAGTTCATCTGATGTATCAATTTCCGGAAAGAGTTTTATGCCCTTCAGGTCAAGACTGTTCATGATATTGACCTTTATCAGCCTTTTAAAATCTATTATCCTGCGTTTATCATCCTCAGAAGAATGAAGGATCTCTTTCAGGTCAGAGATTGCCTGCTCAGTGTTCTTTTCTATTCTGTCAAACATGTCCTCAAGAGTCTTTCGGTCCTTTGAAGCTGCAGATCTGGCAACATTGTTCGAGATAAAGATATTTGTAAGTCTCGCTCCCAGGGAATCATGGAGATATCCGTAGATCCTTTCCTTTTCCTCAATTATTCTCAGACGGATATTTTCCTTTTGAAGCGCAACCAGTTTCTCCGTTCTCTCCCTTACCTTGTCCTCAAGCTCCCTCGAATTGGCCCTTACAAGATCGATAAGGCGGTTGAACTTTATGGCAAGGATACCGAACTCATCGGGTCTGCCGCTGTCCAGCCTGGCCTCCGATTCTCCCGACTCAAGGCGATCCAGTACAGAAATTGTCTCCTGAAGCGGATTTATAATGACATGGTTGCTTTGATAGCTCAAAAAAACAAGAAGAAGCAACATAAGAAGGATGTCAAAAAAAGCTATCAGTTCAATGCTGCGAACTGTATGTGACATTACTGATGTATAGGGAAGGGCGATCACCAGTTTCCAGCCGGTCATGGAATTTCTCCTGCTCTGGACATAGTACTTTTCCCCATGCCCTTCAGGGAAAATAACATGGCCTCTCTGTCGATCATCCAGCTTTGTCACATCGAAGAGATCGAATTTTTCAAGGGAAGGATAACTTTGTTCACTTCCGTTGAACTGGTTGATAATGATCTCTTCATCTTTGTTCAGCAGTATTATTCGTTCGTTCATTCCGAGCTTGAGAGAATCCACGATACTTTTCAGGTCCTCAAGCATTATATCTATGCCCAGGACACCCACAAAAAGGCCTTTTTTATCATATACAGGTATAGCACCGGTTATGCCCAGGGCCTTTACACTCGCATACTCATATGGCTCCGAGATGTGGAACTCCCCTGCACCGAGGGTCTGTCTGTACCAGGGCCTCTGCCTGGGATCATAACCAGGATCCAGAACTGCCTCGTAATCAGCGAACCCCTCTCCCAGCCCCCATTCATACATTTTCCCGTCAGAAGTCCCGAGATATATGGACCTGAGATAGTCCTTTCTTGCTTTTACCGCCGCAAGAACTACTGGTCTCATCTCCTCCGGCCGAATTTCATAAAAAACAGGGAACTCTGCCATGGAAACCGCCAGCCTTTGAATTTCTCCAAAGAAAGAATCGATCCTCATATTTGTCTGATCAATAACCGTCCTTGAGAGTTCATCTGCATTCCTTAGAGCTGCTTCCTTAAGGGTGCTGTAGCTCATTACAAGCATTACCCCAAGAAAAACCAGGACTGTTAAAACAATAATAAACAGAAACCGCGTTTTAATGCTTTTAAAGCGATTGAACATTCCTGTTCTCCCATTATCTCATGATAGGTCCTATTACCGCGGTTATTTACACGAATCTCAGGAAAAGAAAAGGAGATATTCTGCCTTATCTGACAGGGCCTCAAAAACTTCTCACATTGAACCGGTGAAGAGCTTCTCCATCGCTTTCCTTGTTCTGACTGTTACATCCTCAGGATCAAAGGCAACGTCTTGCCTGCTAAGGGGAGATCCCTTTGGGACACTGCTGATAACCTTTATTCCCTGCGCAAGGCCAAGAGACAATAGACCCCTTGATAGTGATTCCGATGCCGGACAAAGCCTACCCCATACAGTATATCCTCCCATTCTCAGTTACAAGATATAGCTTTAATTCAACACTTTAAGACTTTGTTTTCGTTTTATAATTCTATCAAACAGAAAACAACCGATATCCCAGCAAAATGTTAACAGATCATTTTCTTTTTCCAGCTAAAGCCTGTTTCACCTTTGAGATGACAACATCTCTGGCTTTTTCTGGAATCCAGGTTTCCCACGTTCCAGGATACTCTTCCAGAAACCAGATAGCAGCACCCTCGAGATCAGTCCCGTTTTCCTGCAACCATGCAAGTACCTTCTGATTCTGCTCAAGGGAGGTTGAATAATTTTCAAGGAAAGGAACAAGTTCAGGATGATCCTCGACAAATTTCCGGCTTCCCACCACATATGTTGTAGCCGTCAGCCATGTACACAGGAACTGGTTCTCCGGATTCCATAGCCCTTCATCGTAAGGAGGCTCTTCCAACCTTGTCATGTCATATTTTCCGAGGAGCCATGTGGGTTCCCAGTAATAAAAAAGCACAGGTCTTCCCTGTCTGTATGCACTTACGATAGCGCTGTCAAGGGCAGTTCCCGATCCCGGAGAAAAGGACCTGTAATGATCATCCAGACCATATCCTTTAAGCTTTTCTATATTTATGTTATGGGCCACCCATCCTGAGGGTCCATTGTAAAGCCTTCCATAATCAGGATTCTCGGGATCCCTGAAGACTTCCCAGTATTCAGCAAGGTCGAATACACTTTTAAGGCCTGGAGCCGAAGGCTTAATCCCCCTTTCATCATCACCTTCTATCACGTAGGTAGGAACATACCATCCCTGTGAAGCTCCCTCGAAATTGATCCCGAAGTTTTTGACAATGTTTTCCTTCTGTGCCCTGTCCCACCAGTCAATATTGTAAGTGGGCCACAACTCCATGTTGATATCAATATCCCCTCTCTCAAGCCCGAGAAGAGCTGGAGTAAGCTCCACAAATGTGTAATCAACGGTTTTACCGTAACCATGTTCAAAGATAAAACCGACTATACGATTATGTACCTGAATGCTGTCCCACCCAAGGTCCGCAAAGTTTACTGAATCTTTTGCCATAGCCGGAACCGCCAAAAGTTGAAAAAACATAAAAGAAACCGCAGAGATCCTCATGATCCATTTTAAAATTATCATTCACTCCACTCCCCCGTTCCTTTAAAATATTCTCTTTCGCCAGATAATATCTGTAATACAAGTTTATCATTTTTTCATTTCATCGCTCAGCCTTTGAACAAACTTCTTTGAGAAGAAAAATTTACAAAAAAACAACGGAGGTAGTCTCTGAAAGACCACCTCCGCCTGTAAAAACTACCTGTTTAAATTCACAGGACTATATCAGCATGGCAGATTACCAATAACCAGGTTACACAGCCCCATCATGTTTATCTCACTCTGAAACTTGTTCCAGCCTGAATCTCCAGCAAGTGTCTTTTCCGGCTGACCGTAATTAGTAAGATAAGCGATAACAAGATCATAGGCTGGATCGACCAGAAGGAAAGTCCCTGCTCCTCCCATTTTTCCCACTGCCTTTTCAGAGACAAGATCTCCGAAGAAAGACCAGGGAGAACTTCCATATTCCCAGAACCAGACCTTTGGACCGCTCAATATGTAGTGAAGATATGATCCAGGATCTTCAAAG
>CAZFJG010000092.1:0-6392 GCA_964519285.1 uncultured Synergistales bacterium
CCAGCCCATTGAAGGATATGGGACCTTCCGTCGGAATTGGCGAGAATTGTCATGCTCTTGATGGCAGACCTGGAATCTATCCACCACCTGTCATTTCGAAAGACAGGTGGGGATGCCATTGGAACTATCTGTACATTGAACCAGACAGCAGAGGTACCCTCCATTATCTGCACCCTGTCGGTTCCGTTCTTTATTATGAGATCTCCATCCTTGGGGAAAAGCGAAAATCCGAGTGAACGAGCCATGGTCCCTATGGATACCATGTGAAGTCCACCTTCACTGTAAACGGGGACAAGGCCCATATCCTGCTGATCCATCCAAAGGCACCAGCCATTATCGGCATTTGAATGACTGGCACATGCCAAAAAAAGAAAAACCACAGATAGCAGCAAAACTGCTTTTATAAAACTACGATCCAGCTGTCGATACATTTTTTACCACCAACGTACATCCTCCTATATTCCCGAAAAAACGGAGATCGTTTCCTACGGTCTCTACCGAATCGAGAATTTCCACTATGTTACCTGCTATGGTCATACCAGAAACAGGTCGGGTCATCTGACCTTTTTCAACAAGAATTCCCTTGATGCCAAGGGAAAATTCTCCACTTACAGGATCTATTGTATGAAGCCCAAGCAACTCCATTACGTAGATCCCCCTTGAAATTTCCGAAAGAATATCTGATGGTTTTTTGTTTCCGGGCTTAATATACAGGTTCGTAATATCTACATCAGGCAGTGAAGATAAACCCCTTGAAGCATTGCCGGTGGATTTAACACCGAAGATATTTGCATATTTCAGATTGTACAAAAAGGAACTGACAACTCCATTTTCCATAAGGACTGTCTTTTGAGAGGGATAACCCTCTCCATCAAAGGGAGAAGTCCCCATTCCACCCCATTTTCTTCCGTCATCAATTATTGTAATTTCAGGAGATCCTACCTTCAACCCTTTTTTGTCCCTGAAAAGAGATCTGCCCTTGTAAATATTGGATGAAAGAAAAAGATCTCCTAATATTTCAATGATATCTACCGTAGATTCAGGATCAAGAACTATGTCATACTTTCCCGTAGGAACAGGAGCACCTCCAAGAACTGCTGCAGTTCTTTCCACTGCAAGACGGGAAGTAGCCCTGTGGTCAAGACTCTCAAGGTTTCTTGATTCATCTCCGAAACCTCCCATCTCCCTTTTTCCGTTATCTTCAAGCACAACAGCGACAGAAGAACTTGCATAGGAGGTTCTGTACTGTGATCTGAATCCTTTGCTTGTACCGTAGAAAACTCCAATGCTTCCGTCTGCCCATGAAGCACTTCGTACCGAGATAACACGCCTGTCAGCTTCGTTGGCGATTTCTGTCATCTCCGAGCAAATAGAGAGCCTGTCTTCCGGAGTCAGCTTTTCAACGTTTTTATCGTACAACCCCAGTTCTTCTTGCGAGGGAATATCTCCATCATAAAGAAAGATATAAGGGTCCGGCTCGGATGCCCTGCAGTTATTTATGCTCCATTCAACAAGATCCCGAAGGTCCTGGTCTTCAAAGGAATTAACGTATGCGACACCCTGTCTTCCTTTATGGTCAATTGTTCTCAATCCCGCACCTGAACTGTGTCCAGATATGTTCTTTTCGGGTTTTCCGTTGGATAGACTCATCCTCTTGGAATTTCTGTCTACGTACACAAAATCCGCGAAAGATGCACCACTCTTCAATGCTGAACTTATTACATATTCTGACATATCTTGTGGCGCTTTGCTGGAAACAACCTTCAGCGACAAGACCCAGCCTCTTCCAGAATGATCTCTGCTGCCTTGACAACCTGTTCACGATCGACGTTTATATGAGTAACAAGACGGAAACGTCCCTGTCCAACACCGTTAAACTGTACACCTCTTTTATCGCATGCCTCGAGAAAGGCCGAATCCTTTTCTCCATTACCACCTATACCGAAAAAGACCATGTTGGTGTTTTTTCCTTCACTCTCAACGACAAGACCTCCTTTAGAAAGTTTTTCCGCAAGGATAGAAGCATTCTCATGATCATCGGCAAGTCTTTTGACATTGTGTTTCAGGGCATAAAGGCCACCTGCGGCAATAATACCTGCCTGTCTCATTCCCCCTCCTACCTTTTTCCTCCAGGATCTGGCCCTGTCGACAAAATTCGAGTCTGCACACACAAGGGAACCCACTGGGGCTCCAAGTCCCTTTGAGAGGCAGATCTGAACTGAATCTACCTTGTCTGTAAAAGCAGTTGCAGGAACATTGTATGCGATAGAAGCATTAAAGATCCTCGCACCGTCAAGATGAACGGCAAGTCCGTTTTCCTTGCCAAAATTCGCTACACCGGCAAAGGAATCAGGGTCTACAGCTATTCCACCACACCTGTTGTGGGTATTTTCGAGACAAAGGAGACGAGCAGGTGCAAAATGGACATTCTTCGGTCTGAGCCAGAATCTGATGTCTTCTCTTTCAGGAATTCCCTTTGCATCATCAGCGATGAGAGGAACTATCCCACCAAGTACAGAAAGCCCACCGCCCTCATAGTAGTAGATGTGACTTTTGAAACCAAGTACAGCTCCATCACCACGGTCGCAGTGGGTCAGAATAGATACAAGGTTTCCCATGGTTCCCGAAGCCACAAAAAGAGCATCTTCCTTGCCTGTCAATTCTGCTCCTTTTGCCTCCAGGGCTCTAACTGTAGGATCCTCCATATAAACATCGTCTCCCACTTCAGCGGAAGCCATTGCCTTTCTCATATCATCTCCAGGTTTAGTCACTGTATCACTTTTAAGGTCTATTACTGACAAGATCATCCCTCCTAAAAATTACATGCCGCTATAATATCATTATTTCCATCACTTTTATTTACGCTAAAAAACAAGTCTACAAAGTTATTCCGAGTCTTGCCCAGGGGAGAAAATGCTCACTGACTGAAATACCCGGCTGTATTCCTGAGCGGTTCTGCCCATGATAATCACTTCCAGCTGTACATCGCAGAGAACATTTCTTTGCTATTTTCATGTAGGAAAAGATCTGTTCCGAATTATGGCCTGAGTAAATACACTCAATACCCCACAGACCATAACCTGCCAAATCATTGACAATATCTTCAAGTCGAGACAGATCCAGGGTTGTCTGCGAAGGATGAGCCAGAACAGGAAGACCTCCTGCCTCAATTATAAGGTTTATGCAATCTGAAGGTGATAGTCTATGCCTGGGTACATAGGCTATAGCACCTTTTGCCAGGTAATCCCGGAAGGCCGAGGAAATATCCCTTGAATAGCCTTTCTTAACCAGTGCTCTTGCAAAATGAGGCCTTGCAAGAACAGAACCTCCTGCTTCAGCAACTATCTCTTCATACCCGATTGCTAATCCTGATTCTTCAAGTTTACCGTGTATTTTAACATTTCTCTCGTTGCGGTATGTCCTTATTTGCTCAAGGGTACTTTTCAAAACTGCATTATCAGGATCGATCCTGTAACCAAGTATATGTAGAGTGGATGGAAACTCAGCAGAAAGTTCCACACCGGTTAAACATTTAATACCGCAGGATCTGCAGGCCTTCATAAATTCTCCCATTCCATCTATCGTATCATGGTCTGTGAGACTTAGAACCGTGATCCCTTTCATTCGGGCTTTTTTAACAAGAGAGGCTGGAGACAAGGTGCCATCCGAAAAGGTACTATGTGTATGGAGATCTATTTTTATCATTCTGCACCATGGACAGAATCTTCAAAGTCCCATTTCTGCTGATGGAGGACTACTCCGTCAAGGGTTATTATGGAAATGTTCTCCTGCTCGACAAGAGCTACACTTGCAGGATCTCTGCCCTTAGGGAGACTTGCAGAACCCGGATTGAGAAAGATGGTTCCTTTTTCGCTGTTTATGGAAGCTACGTGGGTATGTCCGGTAAACACTATGTCCGGCTTGAATTTTTCAACGTCTTCCCTTGTTCTTGTAAAATTTACTCCATGAGTAGCCAGAACAATACGTTTCTTCCACCATGCAAATACATAGGGGGATATTATCGGCCAATTAAGGACCTGCTGATCGGCACGTGAATCACAGTTACCCTGCGCTATCAAAACCGGAACTTTACTTGAGTTTATCAAATGGGGCAGTTCCAGCGTATCATAATTTTCCGGAATTTTGTTGGAAGGTCCGTGGTAAAGCACATCCCCACAATGAATTATAAAATCAACATCTTTCCATATTTCAATAGCTTTCTTCCAGGAAGAAGCACAACCGTGTGTATCTGAAATAACACCTATTCTTGCCATACTTACCAACTCCCGCTGTCAGAAACATTTGCAAATACATTTACGAATTATAAACTGAACTGTGTGAAGTGTCTAAAACAGGAAGGATTTTTTCTAAAATGGTTGTTACAATAGAATATCAAACTTTCAACATTCAGGAGGTAAATGATCAATGGAAAACAGGAATAACGAACTTGACGCTCTAATAGAGGACATGAAAAATATGCTGGACTCCACTGCACTTGTCACTGCGAGAATGATAGATTCAGTAATTAACAATTCTCAGCTGGCAAGTTCGACAACTCCAGAAATGCAGGACCTTTTCAGATCCTGGCTCGAATGTATTGCCGGTGAAGTAAAAAGAAAACTTGTAGAAAAAGGCGATCTTTCAGCAGACGAAATCCAGAAAACTGCCAATGATATCGGAATAAATCCAAATACACTTCTTTCTCTGATGCTCTACCTGCAAAGAAAGGGAGATATCAGGATAGATGCGATCCGGATATCTCCTGGTAGCGGCTTGAATACAGAAGTCTGTCATCACTGATATGTAAAAAAATTAACCATTTTCCCTGTAGAAATTATCCAGATTGAACCTTATCTGCGATGGAGTTGAGACCATAGGACTTATGTTTTTGCCTGTGAAGTCCCTGAGCTCGTCAATAGCAAGCAGATTAAGAGGTTCCGCAATTGCGATCTTGAGAATATCTCCTTCAACTTCAAGAGGGATTATTTCAAGTCTTCTGGCTATATCAATAGGAACGAGGGACAAAGCTTCTCTTGTGGGATTTGTCTCCTGAAAGGAAACCATTGGAATATCGAGCTGTGTACTGATAGCAACTGCCAGCTGTTTTTCAGAAACGTGACCGTTTTTTATCAGAATCTCACCAATTCTCATATTGGTGAGTTTCTGTTCATCAAGGGCGTTGTGCAACTGCTGTCTTGTTATAGCCCCGCCGTTCATGAGGATATCGCCCAAAAGAGCACCTCTTGTGCCCTTACGGGTTTCCTCTATCTCCTCCAGCTCAAGCACCCTGTAAAACCTGGGTATCTCTCTTCTCATTGCAGAGGGAAGAGCAAGGACAAATTCAATATCACTTCCTGCGATATCCCTCAATTCCTGCACCGATTCTTTGCTCAGGAGTTCAGTTATGGCAATTCTTAATTCTCCGTCGGGCAAAAAAGATACAGGCAGGATCTGATGTTTTTCCGCGAATGATCTGGGAACGAGTGAAAGAGCTGCTTCGGAGGGGGAATGACTTGAAAGAAGTATCATAGGAATCTGCAACTGTTTGCTAAGAGCATCCGTAAGCTGAAGTTCATTGATAAAACCCAGATTCAGAACGGTCTGGCCAAGTTTTTCGTGGGTTTTAGACTGATTATCAAGGGCTATCTTGAGCTGGCGTTCACTTATCAGCCCGGAAGTAATCAATATTTCTCCAAGACGAAAGCTCTTTTCAGTATCAAAATAATCCTTCTTGACTTCATTTTGCCGATATACACCGGCAATAGCAAGACGAATCTCTGATACAGTTGATACAAGAGTTTTAACGTTAAGACCCGTATACATCCTTATTTCGTCAAGAGCAAGAAGGTTAAGTGGTTCGGATATAATAACTTGGATGTTGTTATCTTCGACCTTGTAGGGCAACACCTCAAGGCGAAGCGCAACTGAATAGGGGATAAGATCAAGAGCTTCCCTTTCTGGTTCAACTTCCATGGCACTTACAAAAGGGATCATTAGCTGTTTGCTGATCCCGTAAGAAAGTTCACGTTCAGTTAACCATCCCTTGTCAACAAGAATAGTACCAAGTCTTTTCGCAGATGTTTTCTGGCTCTCCAGAGCTGCTGATAACTGCTGTTCTGTTACAAGACCATGATTGAGAAGAACCCTCCCGAGAAGATCCTGTTTTCCGTACAGGGACATATCTGTATGACCTCCATTCGAAAGGTTTTAATAAATGGAAATAATAATAAGTATATCACTGTTCGAGTAGCATGGGAAAGCAATAATATAAGATTAAATGATTTTTTTGACAATTGTATTTTTTAATCTACATTAAACATGAATAATAATGATTGTAAACCAGGCATAACTTAATTGTTGAAAAAAGCCATTATATAGAGATGTATTTGTTT
>CAZFJG010000093.1:0-6321 GCA_964519285.1 uncultured Synergistales bacterium
GGTGATCTTTCTGAGCTGTGCGACATATATTTTTACGACCATGTTGACACCAGGGCTCATGGCATCGCCATTTTCTTCTCTGGTAAGGGTCTTTACAGAAACGATCTTTCCTCTTGCCCCGTGAGGAACTCTTAGAGATGTATCTCTCACCTCTCTGGCTTTTTCCCCGAAAATTGCCCTGAGCAGCTTTTCCTCCGGTGTCTGATCGGATTCACCTTTTGGAGTTACTTTGCCTACAAGAATATCTCCCGCAGATACTTCTGCCCCGGTTCTTATGATCCCGTTTTCATCCAGATTTTTAAGAACATCTTCTCCAACATTCGGAATATCACGAGTGATCTCTTCCGGCCCCAACTTTGTATCCCGGGATTCTACCTCGTATTCTTCAATGTGGATCGATGAGTACAAATCTTCCTTAACAAGCCTTTCACTTATCAGGATAGCGTCTTCGTAGTTATATCCTTCCCAGGCCATAAATGCGATAAGAACGTTCTTACCAAGTGCCAGTTCTCCGTTATCCACTGACTGGCCATCGATTATTACTTCACCAGACGTAACTTTGTCGCCTTTCTGAACGGCAGGTTTCTGGTGAATTATGGTACCCTGATTTGATCTTCTGAACTTGACCATTTCGTATACATCAGTACCCTGGCGTGTCTGGATCTCAACCCTGTTGGAATCCGAATAGGTAACTGTTCCGTCTCTTTTAGTAATAACACAGGATCCGGAATCCTTGGCTATCTTGTGTTCGATCCCGGTACCGACCCTGGGAGCTTCAGGACAGATAAGGGGTACAGCCTGTCTCTGCATGTTTGAACCCATGAGAGCCCTGTTAGCATCATCGTGCTCGAGAAACGGTATCAAAGCAGTAGAAGCTGACACGATCTGCTTGGGAGAGACATCAAGAAAATCCACCTTTTCCCTTGGAATGGTGGATATTGCCCCCCTGTATCTGACGTAGCACTCCTCGTCAACGATCTGGTCATTCTCATCAAGAGGAGTATTGGCTCTTCCAACGTAAAACTCATCTTCCTCATCGGCAGCGAGGAGAATTACTTCATCTGTTACATAGCCATTTACAACTTTTCTTCTTGGAGTCATTAAAAAGCCGTATTCGTTTACTTTTGAGTAGGTCGCCAGTGAGGTTACGAGACCGATGTTAGGTCCTTCCGGAGTTTCTATGGGGCAGACTCGTCCGTAATGTGTATAATGAACGTCTCTTGCTTCGAAACCTGCCCTTTCTCTGCTCAGGCCACCAGGACCAAGTGCAGAAAGTCGTCTCCTGTGAGTAATCTCCGCAAGGGGATTCGTCTGGTCCATGAACTGCGATAACTGTCCTGATCCAAAGAATTCCCTTATGGAAGCCGCTATGGGTCTTACATTTATTAGATCCCTGGCCATGGCTTTCTCCAGATCAGGGACGGTTGTCATTCTTTCCTTGGCTATCCTCTCCATCCTCAGAAGACCTATCCTGATCTGATTCTGAAGCAGTTCTCCTACTGAGCGAACTCTCCTGTTACCAAGGTGATCTATATCGTCAGGACTTCCCTCTCCTGCTTTAAGAAGTAGAAGTTTCTCTATTATTGACATCAGGTCTTCAATGGTTAAAAGTCTGTTGGTTTCAGGAATATCAAGTCCCAGCTTGCGGTCCAGTTTGTATCTTCCAACCCGTCCGAGGTTGTATCGTCTCGTGTCAAAGAAAAGGCCATATACATATTCCCTTGCATTTTCTATTCTGGCGGGTTCATTGGGTCTGAGCCTTCTGAAAAGTTCAAGAACTGCCTCGTCACTGTTATTGGTATTGTCCCTTTCAAGAGTTGCGGCTATTGACGGGTCTACTTCCCAGACCTCCACCTTTGTCCTTCCCCTGTC
This sequence comes from uncultured Synergistales bacterium, assembly GCA_964519285.1. Lineage (GTDB taxonomy): Bacteria > Synergistota > Synergistia > Synergistales > JAFGMB01 > CAZFJG01. The sequence goes on from CAZFJG010000093.1 coordinate 1,873, forward strand.
CCAGAGGATTTCCAGATATTCCTTGGTGAGCCTTTCATTTCTGGGAATAAGGACATTGCCCTCTTCATCAAGAATGGAATTAGCAATAAGCTTTCCCCTTATCTCTTCCTCTGACAGGTCAATTTCTTTTTTCTCTGCGTTGAATAGTTCCAGGATGTGGTCATTGTTCTCAACTCCGAAAGCTTTTAAAAGAATGGTTGCCGGAAGTTTTTTGCGGTTATCAATATTTACTGAAAGGACGTCACCCGGAGTGAGACTGAACTCCAGCCAGGCTCCCCTGTCAGGAATGATCTTTGCAGAAAAAGACTCCTGGCCTGGAATGGATGTTTCTGAACTGAGGTAAACTCCTGCTGATCTTGCAAGCTGATTTACCACCACTCTTTCAGTTCCGTTGATAATAAAGGTTCCCCTGTCTGTCATTGCGGGGAAATCACCAAGATAAATCTCTTCTTCCTTTATCTCTTTTGTTTTCCTGTTTACAAGTCTTATGGTTGCTCTTACGGGTTTTGACCAGGTCAAATCCCTCTGTCGTGCCTCATAGATATTTACCTTGGGATCATCAATATAGTATCGAACATACTCAAGAGCAAAAGAACCATCGTAACTTTCAATGGGAAATACTTCCTGAAGCAACTCCTCCAATCCCTTTTCCACGCGCAGATCTGCATCCACAGCTTCCTGATAAAAAGATTCATAGGAATACCTCTGGATCTCCACCATATCAGGAATTTCCAACAAATCATGAGCCCTGCCAAAAGTTAACCTCTGGCGTTTTTTCCCAGCAGCTACAAACTCGGCCATACGTTTTTTGACCTCCCTGAATCAAAATACAGACTATAAGTACCAGCAAATTTCCAAGATAACAAAAAGGGTGCATCATGTCAATGACATGACACAACCCTTGCTGCATATACTCCGTTATGCAAAAATGGTGCATCAAATGTTTTTTATGGTGCCGGAGCGGGGACTCGAACCCCGACAGGCAAAATGCCCACTAGAACCTGAATCTAGCGCGTCTACCAATTCCGCCACCCCGGCATATCTGAATTCCAGCGCTCATTGTAACAAGGCTTAAAGACTTTGACAAGACTCTAATTCCTTAAAGTTTTGCAAATAAATAAAAGGAAAGCTACCTGCCTGAGGCTCTTCTGAGGCGGTCTCTCAATGCAAGACCAATTCCAGCTGGAAGAGGGAATTCGGCAATAATTACTTTTACATTTCTTGCTTCCATTTCCCTTATTGCTGCAAAAAGACCTCTTGCATATCCCTCAAGATCATTAAAAAGAATTTTTTCATCTATATTCACAGCTACCGGAGATTCAGATACTCCGATAAAGCCCACTTTTTCATATTCATCGAGAGATGGTAATATTTCACCGTCACTGTGAAGGAAAAGAGGTACTTCTGGAGCATAATGTCTGTACCTGGTACCCGGAGACATTTTTTTCTTCTCATCTGTAATATCTACTTTCACGTTTCCTGCAACCCGAGATATCTGTTCAAGTTCAAGTCCTCCCGGTCTAAGTAGGTATGCTCTGTCCCCTGTTACATCAAGTACTGTTGATTCAAGGCCTACATTGGTAGCTCCGGCATCAAGCACTATGTCAATGGAATCTCCAAGATCCTGCATTACAGCTTTTGCATCTGTAGGACTTGGCCTGCCACTTCTGTTAGCGCTGGGACCCGCAACAGGTACACCGGAGTATCTGACAAGAAGTCTTGCCACGTTACTTAAAGGCATCCTGACAGCAACAGTACCAAGACCTCCAGTTACTACCCCGGGTACGTTATCCTTCGCTTCCATAACCAGGGTAAGGGGACCTGGCCAGAAGACTTTCATCAGTTTTTCTGCAAGAGAAGTTATAAATGCAATATTCTCTACTTGTGAAAGGTCAGAAACATGAAGTATCAGAGGATTATCCGCGGGCCTTCCCTTAGCTTTGAATATGGCTTTAACCGCGTCGGGGTCAAGACCATTGCCTCCAAGTCCGTAAACAGTCTCAGTAGGAAAAGCCACAAGACCTCCCCTACGGATTACATCAGCAGCTTCTTTTATTTTCTCAATATCGGGGCTTTCTGGATCCACCTCAAGTAACTTTGCTGTCAATTAAAAAGACTTCCTTTCGTTGAATGAAGCATGAAAAGAACTTAAAAAGGCCGGATAATCACCGGAGATAATAGCTTTTCTTGCCTGCTTCATAAGATTAACAAGATAATGTAAATTGTGCCACGAGCAGAGCCGTGCTGCCAGGATCTCTTTTGATCTGTAAAGATGATGAATATAGGCTCTTGTAAAATTTCTGCAGGCATAGCAGTTGCATTTTTCATCTATGGGACTGAAATCGAGTCTGTACTGGCTATTCTTTATATTAAGCCGTCCCTCAGAAGTAAACAATGTTCCTGTCCTGCCATTCCTGGTAGGCAAGACACAGTCGAACATATCCACACCTCTTGCAACACCTTCTGCCAGATTTGACGGATGTCCAACTCCCATAAGATATCGAGGTTTTTGAACAGGCAGGATATCCTTCAGCACATCAAGGATCCTGTACATCTCTTCGTGACTTTCTCCAACAGACAATCCACCGATGGCATATCCAGGGAAATTCATCGACAGAAGCTCCTGTGCCGACCTCAACCTGAGGTCTTCGTAGGTAGAACCCTGAATAATCCCAAAAAGAAGCTGATCTTCTCTCTTATGTCTTTCCAGACATCTTTCTGCCCAGAGTGTGGTTCTTCTTACCGACTCTTCTGCTTCGCTCCACGAGCATGGATATTTAACACATTGATCAAAACACATGGCTATGTCGCTACCAAGAGTTTCCTGAAATTCAATTGCCCATTCCGGCGACATGAAAAGGGGACTGCCGTCAATGTGGGACCTGCATTCCACTCCCATGTCAGACACACTGTTCAGATCCGATAGTGAAAATACCTGAAAACCGCCACTGTCCGTTAAAACCGGATGTTTCCAGTTCATGAACTGATGAACTCCACCTGCCTTGCTGATCACTTCTGGTCCAGGTCTCAGGAAGAGATGATAGGTGTTGGAAAGTATAATTTCGGCACCCAGCTCCTCAAGTTCATTGGGTGCCATGGCTTTAACTGAGGCAAGAGTACCAACAGGCATAAAAACAGGGGTCTCAATATCTCCGTGAGGAGTTGAAAGAATTCCTGCCCTTGCCTTTGTTTCCGGACATTCCGCTACAAGCTTGAATACAGGCACTCCCCGTCACTCCCAACCGAAAAGACTGGCTGCATTTTTCCATACCTGTTTTTCCACGGTATTGCTGTCTTCTTTTCGGCATTCCGATAATACCTGGTAAACGAATCTGACGTGGGAAGGTTCGTTTCGTCTCCCCCTCAAAGGATGAGGAGAAAGCCAGGGAGCATCTGTCTCACAGAGTATTCTGTCAAGAGGAAGTCTGGAAGCGATATTTCTCAAATCAACCATCTTTTTAAAGGTCAGCATTCCTGAAAAGGAAATGAAAAAACCCAGGTCAAGGATCTCACAGGCTTCTTCCCATGTACCTGAAAAAGAATGTATAACCCCGCCAACTGCTTCGGCACCGGAAGATCCAAGAATATCAAGAGAATCCCTGAAAGCATCTCTGATATGGACTATAATGGGTTTTTGGACCTCCCTTGCAAGCTGAATATGTCTTTGAAAGGAAGCCTTCTGAACGTTTCTGTCAGAATGGTCATAATAATAATCCAGCCCTGTTTCTCCTATTGCTACAACCTTTTTCTCTGCAGCATACTCGGTAATTTCCCCGGGCAAAGAATCCGGGAAGGAACCGGAATCGTGAGGATGTATACCTGCCGAAGCATAGATGGGAAAACATTTTTCCCGATCTGCCATGGCTATAGCTTTTTTACTGCTATATAGATCCGATCCAACTACAAGTATCCTGGAGAGCCTGTTTTCACAGGCTCTCTGCAGAACATCCTCCATATCATTTTCAAATTCCTCAGATGTCAAATGACAATGTGTATCAGCCAAAGGCAAAAAAATCACCTCGAAAGTTTTTTAATTAGTGATAAAAGTTTTTTAATTAGTGATATTCGAAAACCGTCTTATTCATTACAGTTATTATCCGAAACTCTTTAGCTTACTCTTGTACCATTAGGGATATCAATATTTGGAACAAGAAGGGCTAGACTGCTGTCATCCTCAGTACCTGCTGCAAGAAGCATGCCGTTACTCTCTACTCCTCTTAATTTTGCAGGCTTTAGATTACATACTACTATTATCTTTTTCCCAATTAGGTCTGCAGGGTCAAAGAATTTCCTTATGCCGGAAACGATGGTTCTCGTCTCGTAACCCAGGGTTATTTCGATCTTGTAAAGTTTGTCTGCTTTTTTAACGGGTTCTACATCGAGTATCTGAGCTACTCTCAATTCAACGTTAGCAAAATCTTTTATCTCGATCTGTGCCTCATGATTTCC
>CAZFJG010000094.1:0-6313 GCA_964519285.1 uncultured Synergistales bacterium
CATCAAGGGAGAATGTAGCCCGTTTTGCAAGAAAGAAAGGGTGGGAAGTTAGTTTTGAGGACTATGAAGACTGGCATAAGGTTGTACTGAAAAAATAACTGAAGTTTACCAGATATAAGTACTGGAGGGGACCGCGATCTTTTAGAGACCGGTCCCTTTTTATTTTTCCTGTTCCCATCGGTATAATTCTATATAAGGCATTTTTTGGGTCACATTTATTGCATATAGATGTTAGAATACATGTGCTTTGAATTTTCAGGGGACCAGAACTGGAATTTATAGTTAATCTGTTACAATTGTACTGAACAGGACATTAAAATTAAATAGATTTTTTGAGAAATGAACCGAACTACATTAGCAATTCCTCGAGATATTAAAGACCCTTTTGAGTGGAGGAGATCAGTTTGGATTTTTCGAATGTACACCTGAAGATAGGAAAACATGAATCACTTTTTCCTTTAATCCAGGGTGGTATGGGAGTGGGAATATCAGGTCCGGTACTTGCCGGGGCTGTCGCAAAAGAGGGTGGAGTAGGAACTATTGCAAGCGTAGGACTGGCGTGCAATTCATCCCACTACAATGGCAGAAACTACTTTGAGGCCAATGAACTTGCTGTTAAGGATGCCCTCAAAAAAGCAAGAGAGATCGCTGGAGGAGGAGTTCTTGCAGTCAACTGTATGGTTGCTCTTACCGATTATGACAGGCACGTTCGTTCAGCCTGTGAAGGTGGAGCAGACATGATTATTTCCGGTGCAGGATTACCTGTCCAGCTGCCGGAATTTACCGCGGATTTTCCCGATGTGGCTCTTGTACCTATAGTAAGTTCAAAAAAAGCCGCGTCAATAATCTTCCGCAGGTGGGAGAAAAGATATAAGCGTCTTCCTGATGCTATTGTAGTGGAGACTCCTCTGTATGCTGGAGGACATCTGGGAGCTGCAACCATTGAAAAGGTGACTGACAGTAAACTTTCCCTTGATGTCGTTGTGCCCGAACTTGTCAGCTACCTTGAGGATGAAGTGGGTATAGACATTCCTGTCATAGCCGCAGGAGGTATCTGGGACAGGGAGGACGTGGAACATGCTTTTACCCTTGGATCTCGCGGAGTCCAGATGGGAACCCGCTTTGCCTCTACATACGAAGGAGATGCCAGTCAAAGGTTCAAACAGGCCTATATAGATGCAGAAGAAGAAGATGTGGTTCTTATCAACAGTCCTGCAGGACTTCCTGGCAGGGCCATTAAAAATCCTTTCATTGCCAAATATCTGGAAGGAACGGTAGAAAGTAAACCCTGCATAGCAAACTGCCTTGCCCACTGCAAATACAGGGACACAAGGGAAACTTTCTGTATAGCCCAGGCCCTTGTTGACGCCTTTAACGGCGACTGGGAACATGGGCTTTTCTTCTGTGGCTCCAATGTCACAAAGATCGACAGGATGGAGCATGTCTCTGATATCATTGATGAGCTCTTTGGCCAGAAATAATGATCCAGGTGTGTAGCTGTAAATACAGATAAATAACCACGTTAAACCCTTATCCTGAGGGAGGTCTTTGAATGTTTTCCATGAATCGAAAAATTATCCTTGCCGTGCTTGTGCTTGTACTTACTTTTATGCCGGGCTGTTTCGGGCAAAAAAGCGGTGAGCTTTTTGCCCAGGAAGAACAAAAGCAGGAGGCCGATTCTGCAGATTTTGAAAAGTCCTTTTCCGAAAAGCTTAAGGTTCCGGCTTTCGTAAAGCAGAGGCTTGAAAAAATCCAGGCAAGGCTTGTTGAGTGGAACAACATTGACAGGGAGGCCGTGGCGAAACAGTACATGGTAAGTGAGACTGACGTTTCCACCAGGATCAATATGTACAATGCTGTTGAATCCTTTTACAGGCGCCTCGTAACTGCCATGGAGAAAACCTCAACTTTGTCGCAGGAAGTGGAAAAAATGGAAGCGATAAAAGGGCAGGCCGCCGGATCACTGGTTGAAGAAAAACCTCCCTACAACCTCTCTTTCTACGAGACCTATCTCGACAAAATCGATACAGCAGATAGAAGGGCTATTTCCCTGCAGAATTCCATTAAGCAGCTTAAGGCAAGTGCTGAAGCTACACGTTCCGAAATTGGTAAGGCTGAGAGCAGGGTACGGATCCTGAAAGAACAGGTAGACAAGGTGGGTCTTGAGGCCGTTCCGGATCTTACATGGGAATATCAGGGAGCCCAGCTCGACGAGGAGCTGAAGAAAGTAACTCTTGTTTTCCAGACAACCAGATTAGGCAATCTTGAGAAAGAGCTTGCCATTGTCAACATGGTCAAAGAAAGAGAACAGAGAAGTGCCAACTGGATCAGAGATAACCTTGCTTATGATGAAGAGGACCTCAATAAGAACGTTGCAGCCTACAAGGAAATATTCGAAAAGGAAAAAGAGAGGATCTCTGAACTGAACGTAAGAAAGGCTGAAGTGGAAAAAAAGCTTGTTGAGCTTCAGACGAGGGTGGAGACGGCGAAGGATCCAGAGAAGAAGGCTGTCGCTGAGGCTGCCTTGCGGGAGCAGGAAATATGGTGGGATTATTATCAGAACAGCATTGAGGATTCCGAGGAATCTCTCCAATACCTCAGTGAAGCCCAGAGTATCTGGCAACAGAGATATTCACTTCTTAAAGGTGAGACAAAAACTGACGATCTTTACAAAAGGAGAGATGCTACCAGGGCAAGAATTGATGCTTTGAGCAAGACCCTTTTCAGTCTCCAGGAAAGCCTGACAGGGGTGCATGGCAGGTTGTCCAAGGCCCAGCAGGATCTTGAGAATACTGAGGTATCCAGGGAGATCCTGGATCACAGGAAAGGGATAGTGGAAGCTCTTGAGAATCTGGTGTCGGACAACCTCAGGTTCTCCTCCCTGGTAAACCAGGTGCTGAATCTCAATACAAGGTTGCTTTCCGAGGTGGAATCCAAACTTTCCTCTGTTCAGATAACGGAGAAAGTTTCTACACTGGGTAAAGAAAGGATAATGGCAGTTCTTAACACTGAGTTGATGTCAGGAGAAGGTTATACCCTGACAGTCAGAAAACTTATTCTTGCCCTCGTGATACTTGTGTTGGGGATTTTCCTGAGCAAGAAGTTGACCAATGCGATAAGACGAAGAATGGTCAGGAGAAACATGGATCCCACCGCCATAATGGCAGTCCAGAAGATACTTTATTATATTCTGGTAATAATCTTTATCCTTATCACCCTGAACATGGTTAATATCCCCCTTACAGCCTTCGCTTTCCTCGGTGGTGCCATGGCTATAGCCATAGGTTTTGGAGCCCAGAACCTGTTCAGTAACCTTATTACAGGTTTTATCCTGATGTTTCAGAAACCCTTCAAGATAAATGATATAGTCCAGGTTGACGGAATAACGGCAACTATAGTGGAAATTGGGTCAAGGGCAACAACCATTCGTGACTTTGACAATATAGAGATAATGGTTCCCAACAGTCATTTCCTATCTAATAAGATAATAAACTGGACCCACAGTGACAAGATAATAAGGGGAGTCGTCAAAGTTGGAGTAGCCTACGGCTCACCTGTAAGGGATGTTGAGACTCTTCTGATGGAATGTGCCAGAAGTCATTCCAAGATCCTCAAGAATCCTGAGCCCTACGTGGTTTTCGGTGATTTTGGAGACAGTTCCCTTGCTTTCGAACTCTATTTCTGGGTTGACATGAGGAATGCCTCAAGGTTTTTTGTAGCAAGTGACCTTCGCTACATGATCGACAATGCCTTTGCCAAGAACGGCATAGTTATAGCCTTCCCCCAGATGGATGTGCATCTTGATACGCCTACAGGGATCAATCTTAGCAGGGACAGCGGAGAGATTTTAAGCAGTTCCAATGAGCAGGTTAAGGAAAATAATCAACCAGATATGGACGAAGAAGATCATCAGGATACCAAAAAGTAACACAGTAGATGTAATCCTGTTTTACTGTAAAGCAGGATCAATACCAATTCTGGCCGCTTTGGAACCCTGTTACGGTCCCGTGGCCGAAATAAACAGGCGTGGAGGCGATAATTAGTGTCATCCATAACGATATTTGAGCTCATAGGTGGACTGGGTCTTTTCCTTTTCGGGATCAAGATCATGGGAGAAGCCCTCCAGGACCTGGCAGGTGATAAACTTCGGCAGCTTATTGCATCTCTAACAAGTACTCCAGTAAAGGGAGTTTTTGTTGGGGCTCTTGTTACAATACTTATTCAGAGCAGCAGTGCTACAACAGTTATGTCGGTGAGCTTTGTCCATGCTGGTCTTATGACCCTGAAGCAGGCTGTAGGGGTAATAATGGGAGCTAATGTTGGCACAACAGTTACCGCCCAGCTTATTGCCTTCAAGATCAAACATTACGCTCTGCCTATAATTGGTATCGGGATGTTCCTTTCGGTATTCGGAAGAACCAAAAAGCAGAAGTACATTGGCAGCGGACTTGTCGGATTTGGCCTTCTCTTTCTCGGCATGGAGCATATGGGTAACTCAATGAGCTTCCTCAGGGACAGGAAAGACATATTTCTTGCCTTCAGTTCTCATCCTGTCCTCGGTGTTCTTGCAGGTGCAGTGGTTACAATGCTTGTACAGTCAAGTTCTGCCACAATAGGACTTACAATAGCAATGGCAGTGCAGGGGCTGATAGATATCAACATTGCCATACCCATACTCCTGGGTGATAATGTGGGTACAACCATAACAGCAGTACTTGCCTCCCTTGGATCAAACAGGTCGGCCAAACAGGCAGCAGCAGGACACGTTCTTTTCAACCTTATTGGTGTTGCAATATTTCTCCTTGCAATGCCCCTTTTCAAGTATCTTGTTTTTGTTACGGCAGACGATATCGGAAGGCAGATAGCCAATGCACATACTCTCTTTAACGTTACTAATACCCTGATATTTCTTCCATTTGTAAGCTTTTTTGTAAGACTTATACAGAGGATTGTACCTTCAAAGGGCGAAATTGCCTTTTCAGGAGCGCAGTACCTGGACACAAAACTCATTGATGTGTCTCCTGCTGCTGCTGTAGATGGCGTGAGGAAAGAGATTGTCCGGATGGGTGAAGTTATTATGCAGATGTTGGAAGATGTCAGGTTAGCCTTTGTGAACGACGATATTAACATGGTTCAGCAGGTCAATCAGACTGAAAAGATAATTAACGAGCTTACCCACCAGATCGCCGACTACGGAGCAAAGATGTGGGAAAAAAGTCTTTCGGAAGATCTGTCAATAGTTCTTTCTGCCTATGTTAACGGGGTTAGCGATGTCGAAAGAATAGGTGATCATGCCCAGAACATGATGGAACTTTACGAATACAAGGTTGACCACAAACTTGTATTTTCCGAAAAGGGCCAGGAAGAATTCAACCAAATGTTCACTACAACCCAAAGGTCAGTTCAGTTATCCATGGAATCAGTAAGAGACCAGGACCCCTCGAAGGCCAGGGAGGTCATCGACGTTTTGGAGAACAAGATAGATTCCATGGAAAAGGAACTGCGAAAAAAACATATAAAACGGCTTAACAAGGGTAAATGTCATCCCTCTTCGGGAGTTATCTTTATAGATATACTGAGTAACCTTGAAAGGATCGGGGATCATGCTCACAATATCTCATATCTTGTTCTGGATATAACGAGAATGACAGGTGAAAGAAAAGCGGCAAAAGAAACCACTCAAGACAAAGATAATTAAAGTCCGTATCCTTGGATTGACAGATGTCTTTTTTTCTGGGACTCCCTGGATTTTATACAGCAGCAGCTGAGGAACTTCTTGTGTATCTGTCAGCTACTGAGCTTGCTCCGCAGGCAAAAGGCTTTGTCCTGCAGGGGAACCCGCTTCCCCTGACCATTCCCACAACAGAGTTTACGAGATCCCTTGTTTTTCCGTTTGCCCCTACATCCACATGTATCTCTATTTCCGCAGAGGACATGGCTGAAACTTCATCCCTGCCTGAAACTTCCTCGGCAAGGCGGGAGGCTAAAGTTAGACTTCGGGATACTTCGGTGAACATCCTTTCTTCAAGGGCAAATTTTCTCGGATATAATTCCTTTTCATAAAAATAAACAGCGCCTTTTCCGACCCTGTGAACGATAAGTGCAGTTACAAAAACAGCTTTTGATCCATTGAACATCTGAGAATCGGTTCCGATGATAAAACGGTATTGAAAGTCGTTGCTTTCTGAAAGGTATTCTTCAATCTTTTCAAGCATTTCCGTGAAGGTTAATCTGCCCCAGGTTGGACTCAGCATGTAGATTCATTCCTTTCATGTAAGGTCTGAATCGAAATGGAATAAAAATGCTGCAATGT
>CAZFJG010000095.1:0-6304 GCA_964519285.1 uncultured Synergistales bacterium
TGGTGTCTACGAATTATTTCGATGATTTATGACGGATCCGCGTCCACCGTGGTGAGCTTAGCTTTTGATCTTGGTTTTTTTATTCAAGGAAGCCTCAATAGTATGCTTTTCTCAGTCCTTAGCTTTTTATCTCCTTCTTCCAATGGTAAGATAACTCCAAACAGGAGGTGACCCCTTATGTCCAAAGTTGATATTGCAAGGCTTGTCGCTTCAATTGTCTTATGCCTTTTGCCTGGCATTGCTGGTTCTGCAGTTACCGTGGCCGGTGTCAGCCAGTGGTATCCCACACTTGCAAAACCCTTTTTTAACCCTCCTTCATGGATCTTTGGCCCAGTATGGACGATCCTTTACCTCATGATGGGTATTTCCCTTTTTTTAATATGGCAAAAAGACCCTCTTACATCAGGCAGAAAAAAGGCCCTTTATATTTTCGCAGTCCAGTTGATCCTTAACGCAGCCTGGTCTCCAGTCTTTTTCGGACTTCGCTCTATTGTAGGAGGAATGATACTGATAACTCTTCTCTGGCTGTCCATTGGACTTGTAATATATACCTTTGACAGGATCTCGAGAAAAGCCGCCCTTCTACTTGTTCCCTATTTTTTATGGGTCTCTTTTGCAAGTGTGCTGAACTTTTCCCTGTTGATCCTCAACTGCCCTTAAATCCCTGATCCGTCAGGAAAGGAGACATGTCTTATGAAAAAATTTAACCGTCTGAAGGACGAAACAAGTCCCTACCTCCAGCTTCATGCAACCAACCCCGTAGATTGGTACCCATGGGGAGAGGAGGCATTCATGAAGGCAAAAGAAGAGGACAAGCCAGTATTTCTTTCCTCGGGTTACTCTACCTGTCACTGGTGTCACGTTATGGAGGAAGAATCCTTCAGCGACGAAGAAGTGGCGGAGCTTCTCAACGACTCATTTGTATGTATAAAAGTGGACAGGGAAGAAAGGCCTGATATAGATAACGTATACATGGCAGCCTGCCAGCTGATGAACAATAGCGGAGGCTGGCCTCTTAACGTTTTTTTAACCCATGAAGGCAAGCCCTTTTTTGCCGGTACTTACTTTCCAAAAAAACAAAAGGGCAACATGCCCGGACTTATGGAAATGATCCCAAGGATCCAGTATCTGTGGAAAACCAACCGGGAAGCCATCGAGAAATCAGCCCAGGATATGGCAAATTCTCTGAGGGAAATATCAAAAGCTGAACCGGGAGAACTTCCCGGGGAGAAGATTTTCGATAGGGCTTTTCGAAAGTTAGAGAAACATTTCGATGCCCAGTGGGGCGGTTTCTATTCTGCTCCAAAATTTCCCATGCCGGCAGTTTTGCTCTTTTTGTCTTCATATTATGAGAGCATGGAAGTCGATAAAGCACTGCAAATGGCCGAGACTACCCTGGAGAAGATGTCTGCAGGAGGTATTATGGACCAGCTGTCTGGTGGTTTCCACCGATATTCCACAGACCGACAATGGAAGGTTCCCCATTTTGAGAAGATGCTCTACGATCAGGCCCTTATCCTTGCTGCAGCTGCAGATATTTTTTCAAAGACAGAAAACATACATATACGCGAGATCGCCCGACTGACAGGGAATTTCATGGTGGAACATATGGTCTCCCCCGATGGAGGGTTCTACTCCGCCATGGATGCCGACAGCCCGGAAGGAGAGGGGAGATACTACCTCTGGAGAGAGGACGAGCTCAGGGAAGCCCTGGGAGAGGATTGGCCTCTTTTCAGTGAGATCTTCCATATAGAAGAGGAAGGCAACTTCAGCGAGGAATCTTCTGGTAGCCCCAACGGGCTCAACATACTCTACACAAGAGATACTCCTGATAATGTAGCAGGTGCCCATTCGCTAAGCCCGGAAGAGGTTCAGGACAGAATGCGGGACTGGAGATCTATCCTGCTGAAAAAAAGAAACCAGAGAAAGGCTCCTTTTGTGGATAAAAAGGTTCTGAGCGACTGGAACGGACTTGCCATTTCCTCCCTTGCCTATGCGGGAAGGGTTCTTGTAAGAACAGAGTGGACAGATGCGGCGATCCGGGCATCTGAATTCATTTTGAACAACATGAAAAGCCAGGATAATGTCCTGTATCATCGCTACCTCGACGGAGAAAGGACAGTACCAGGATTCCTGGATGATTATGCCTTTATGGCAGACGCTCTTGTCGAACTCTACAGGACAACAGGAACAGAGGACTATCTTGAAGAGGCAGAAAAAATTACAGATGTAATGATCGAAAAATTTTACGATGCAGAAACAGGAGGCTTTTACATGGTTGACCCGTCCCGGGAAGTCCTGTTCCGCCCCCGTGATGCCTACGATGGTGCAACGGTGTCAGGAAACGGAACTGCCGTTAAAGTGCTGCTTAACCTTTCAGAACTCACAGGTAATGAAGATTACAGGGACAGGGCCCTGGCAACAGCCAGGTTCTTTTCGGGCAGACTAAGTGATATTCCCTCTTCACACACCTTTATGCTGAAAGTCCTTATGGATAATTCCTTTTAGAGGTCTCCGCCGGGTCTTTTCTCCTCTTCTGCCTTATGGCCGCTACATAGATCGCGGCTGCGACAAAACAGGCAATAACAAGCAGAAGGGTTATGCGGTGGAGGTACATATGGAGCAGCATCCTGTTGTTACCGATAAGGTAACCCACCATGGCCAGAATGACCACCCATATTCCGGAGCCTATGGCAGTAAAAGTGATGAAGGGGATCAGTCTCATTCTTGCTACTCCTGCCGGAAGGGAGATGTACTGTCGTATTCCGGGAAGGAGCCTTCCTATGAGGGTGCTTATATGGCCGTGCCTGTCAAAGAAGACCTCTGCCTTGTCCAGAGTTTTTGAGGAGACAAGCAGGTATTTCCCGTATCTCTCGAAAAAGGGCCTTCCCACCTTGACTGAAAGCCAGTAGTTGAAGAGGGCGCCAAGAATGCTGCCTCCTATTCCGGCTGCAATTACGAGATACAGGTTCATTTCTCCCAGGGATGCAAGGTAACCTGCAGGAGGAACCACTACCTCGCTTGGAAAAGGGAAGAATGAGGATTCCAGGAACATCAGGGCCAGAATGCCGCCATAACCGAGATGTCCTATAGTAGCGACGAGCCAGGAAACAAGAGAAGAAAGCATGGTCAGTTCCACTCAGGTGCTGTCTCGGCAAGGTCTATTGCCACGCTTGCCTGCCTGCGCATATCGAGAAAATTATTCCCTGTGAAGGATACCGTTCTTGCTCCCTTCCTTTCCGATGAGGGCATAACAGCAGCTGCATCGCACTGGGAAGTTTTCTGGAAAGTGATCTCAAGACAGTAGGGCAGCTCAAATGCAGGAGGTTCTAACTCGCCCTTTGCCAGAAGTCTTGTCGCTTCCTTCGCTCCAAGGCAGATCTCCCGCCGTGTTTCCGAAGGATGTTCAAGGATGGCTGAAAATTGAGATCTTCCCGACTTTACTGGAACAGTGACAACTCTTCCAAGGAGTGCTTCTGCTTCTCTACATGCTGCGAGATCCCCTGTCACAAGGGCAACGGGTATACCGTAATGACTACAGACAGCCGCGTTGAGTGCTATCTCTCCAGCAGGTCGGCCATTGAGCATAACCGAATGTACCACAGTAGCTATGGTGTGATCCATTACAGCCTTTTCCGTTCCAGCCATGGCATGATATGCCACGAATAAGGCACCGTCGCAGCTTTCTATTCCTTCAACCATTCCAAACTTGCGCACGGAACCGCTGACAAGTTTAAGGTTGCTTTCAAGCTTTGCTATCTCCATGTTTATCATTCTTGAGTGTGAATCCGCAGCCAGGATCTCTTTGCCACCACCCTCCAGAGCTCCATCGGCGGCAGCCCGCAGATCATGTATCTGCATTCTGCATCCAAGATCATATTCAGCACTACCGGAAGTTACCTGAGCCGGATGAACAATACCAGTTGCACCCTCCATATCTACACTGATAAAGATCTTCATCTAAAAACCCCCATTTTTTAAATAGAATAACCTGTATTCCTGCCCAAAATTCCCATGTTTTCTTAAATTCATCTTTGGAACTATATTAACAACCAGGGTTAAATAAGAAAAAAGTATTTCATTTTTCCGATGCGATAATTCCTTAAAGGATTTAAGGAATTAAGAATTGTGTTTGGAAACCCAGGACATCAGGGAAAATGATGAAATCAATTTTCGGGTAATGGAATAATCTGAAAGAAAGATTGCAAAAGCTTTCGGCGGATTTTCCCATTACCGCAAGGGCAAAAATCTTTTATTTTGACCGAATGTCCTGGGTTTACAATCAAAGCCCGCGTAGCGTCCGTCAAGTCCTGGTGTCTACGGGCATGTCCGGCCAACCCGGCCTTATGGTTTATTTCGACGATTCTCGACGGATTATTTCGAAGGCAGAATGTCCGGCCAACCTGGCCTCTACGATTTATATCGAAGGTTTTCGACGGATTTTTGACGGATCCGTGTCCCTCCGTTTACCACCGTAGTGAACAGACCTTGAACTGGGTTTTGATCCTAAATCTTGCGTGAAAAATAGATCCATCATTTTTCTCGTGATCCTGGTTTAAAAAAAGAAGTAAGGTCTCCTCTGTCTACCTCCGTGTCCACCGTGGTGAGCAGCTTTTGAAGTATGTATTGATCTGAAATCTTGCGTGAAAAATAGATCCATCATTTTTCTCGTTATTCTGGTTTTCAAAAAGAAGTTCAGGTTTCCTCTGCGTGGGCTCGTAGAGCCCCTGCGATCTCTGCGGTTAAGATAAATTTAATATTTTGACCTTCCTCCAGGTCTTATCAGTGCCCACCGTGGTAATTAGCTTTTGATCTTGCTGTTATCCGATCTTTTTCGACGGTTAAAATGCAACTGTCCTATATAATTTTAACCCTCATCATCACAGGTATGCTTCAGGTAATTCATCTCCACCCTGAACATGAACAGTATAACAATAAAAGCACCTATATCCGCAGCTGGATAGGCTATCCAGATCCCCATCAAACCCCAGAAAAGAGGCATCACCAGAACCATCGGAATAAGAAGCAGGATCGTACGCAGAATGGACAGAATAAAGGCTGGGAGAGCCTTTCCTATAGCCTGGTACATGCCTGAGGCCATTGTCTGAAAACCCACCAGTGGCAATCCGATTGCAATTATCCTTGATGCAGTAGTTCCCAAAGCTATGACATCGCTGTTAGTAGTGAAGAGGGACAGAATGAATTTCGGGAAGATCATGAGAAAAACTGCACTGACAGTACAGAGCAAAGTTGAAAAACCAATTGCAAGGTAAACCGCTATTTTAACCCTGCAGTACTGTTTCCCTCCGTAATTAAATCCTATAATAGGAAGGAGACCCTGAACAACACCAAAAACAGGCATTACGGCGAACATCATAAGTCTGCGGATGATGCCAAAAGCTGCTATGGCAAGATCTCCACCATATATACCGAGACTGTGGTTCAATATTACTGCAGTGAGGCTTGCCGAGCTCTGCCTCGAAAAAGCCGAGAGTCCTATGGCTATAGTCTCTTTAAGGATGGGGCCGTCTAATCCAATGGCAGATCTTTTTAATGTTACATCACTTTTGCCCCTGTAAAAATACCAGCCAAGCCAGAGGGCAGTACTGCCCTGGGATATCACAGTTGCCCACGCAGCTCCTGAGACACCCATATCCAGGCCAAAAATAAATATAGGATCAAGGGCAGTGTTCACCCCTGCCGAGATCAGCATGGTCATCATCGCAAAGTGTGCGTTACCCTCTGATCTGACAACGTTGTTACAGGTTATTGAAAAGGAAAACACAACCGTTCCCAGGAAAATTATCCTCATGTATTCGCAGGCATAGGGCAAAATCGCTGGAGTAGCTCCAAGAAGTCCAAGGATCGGTTCCAGCCAGCGAAGCCCAACAAATGCAATGACAATGCTCAGTATAAAAATTGCTGTCAGCATTGTCCCGAAGGTCCTGTCAGCATGGGCCACATCACCTTTGCCAAGGCTTCTCGAAATGATGGATGAACCACCGATGCCTATCATCTGGGAAGTTGCCATGATTATCATCTGCAATGGAAATGCTATTGAAAGGCCGCCAATGGCCAATACTCCAACACCACGGCCTACGAAAAAAGTGTCCACAAGGTTATATCCGGCCTGGACGAGCATGCCGATCATTGCAGGCGAAGACAGCTTGAAAAGCAGTCTCCCTATATGTTCCTCTCCCATAAAATCCGATCTCTTCTGAGCCATCTAAGACCTCCGATCTTTCAGTATATCAGACGAGCATTATACCCAAAAAAAGGCCACCCGGCAGCCTGAACTTATATA
>CAZFJG010000096.1:0-6219 GCA_964519285.1 uncultured Synergistales bacterium
CACTCCAGGACCTGATGTCTGCCTTTTTGTCCTAGGCTGAACCGGTGGAGGGGTCTTTGCCTGCATTTGGATTTGAAAAACTGTGAACTGCATGACCGTACATGTTCAACTGCCAGTCAACACCTCCATCCTCCATTTCACGTCTGAAATCCATCACCTGTTCCATGGGTACATGGGGATCTGCTGCACCATGCAATACAAGGATCTTAGCCCTTATGTTCTTTGCATCTCCCGGATCCGGGGTATCCAGATTTCCGTGAAAACTTACAGCTCCCTGAATATCAGCGCCGCTTCTTGCATGTTCAAGGGCTACTCCTCCACCAAAACAGTACCCCATAGTCGCGATCATTGCAGGGTCAACCTGGGGCAACTTCCTGATCTCATCAAAAGCAGCATTGATCCTGCGTCTCATTAAAGGCCTGTCCCCCCTGTAGATTCCCGCCTGTTTTGCCGAATCTTCTGTGGTTTGGGGCCTTATTCCTTTTCCATAGATATCAGCTGCAAAAGCCACATAACCTTTTTTAGCAAGCATACGGCACCTTTCAAGGATCTGGGGGTTTATTCCGTTCCATTCATGGACTACGATAACACCGGGTCGCTTACCCTCAACAGATCCATCCCAGGCTACAAATCCCTCAAGGATAGCACCCTCAGAACGGTATTCCTGATACATCTCCTGTATCCCTAAGGAACACGTTGCATAACATCAAAGCCTGGAGAACTTACAGAAGGAGTCTCCCTATTTTCAGGAGGCTCCTTCTGCTCTGTGTAAATGTAGTTTTATCTTATTTCAGTATCCTGATACTTTGACTAATTTTCCCCTGGAAGCCTGGGAGGCTCAACGTAGGGATCAGGTTTAGTCATCAGTGTCACTACAACTGCTGCGAAGAGAGCTACAAAAAATGTAGCAGCCCTTGCGGAAAGAATACTGTCATAGGGCGATGTTGCCCAGACGATCGTAAAGATAACCCCGCTTATCATAGCAGCCAGGACTCCCTTGGAACTGAAACGCTTCCAGAAAAGGGTCAGTAGTGTAATGCTTGCAAAGGTACTTCCGACACCTGCCCAGGCAAATCCCACTATGGTATTTATGAGATTTGTTGGAACGGCAAAAGCCACGCCTAAGGCTATTATTCCCACAACTGCCGTGGCATATCTTGACATTGACAACAGCTTCTTGCCCGACATTATGCCTTTCTTTCTTAAAACAGGAAGCAGTATATTCTCTGTGAACTCTGTTGCAGAAAGGACCAGAAGGGAATCAGCCGTAGACAGCATTGCAGCTATTGCGGCAGTTATGAAAAGAGTAGCCAGTATTGGATGGAAAAGGGTCATCAGAACTGTAGGTGTGACCAGTTCAGGATCACTTAGTCCTGTAGGCCCGAACATGGCAATACCAAGGAGACCTATGGTAATTGCCCCGGAGTAGCCGAAAAGGGTCCAGAGAACTCCTACATTTCTTCCCACTTTTGCCTGCTTGTCGTCTTTGATAGACATGAATCTCACGTTCAGCTGGGGAAGACCTCCAAGGAAGGCAAAAAGCCACGACCCCTCGCTCAAGACAAAAATAAATGCTCTCAGGCCTGTAAAGCCTCCGAAAAGACTTGTATATCTGGGCTCTGCCGCCTTTGTCATTGCCTCAAAAATACCTGAAGCGAAAACATCAGGAGATGTCGAGATATAGTAAATGCCTATGAAAGGGGTCAGGCACAATGCGGAGATCATCATCAGGGACTGAACACAGTCAGTGTATATTACACTCTGAAAACCTCCATAGATCGTGTATGGAAGGATAAAAACTGCTGTGAGTATCATTCCTAACCATAACTCTATACCGAACATGGAAAATATTGTTTTTCCACCACCTATAAACTGTGCTCCTACATAGAAGAAGAAAAAGAACACTATAGTGGCTCCACCAACGATGCGTATCATTGTTCCCATTGCGCCAAAACGCTTTGAGAGATAATCAACAAAGGTAACGGCCTGATATCTCTCCGCCTCGGTCCTGATCCTCTTGACCAGAAAGATCCAGCACACAAGTATTCCCAGAACGCTTCCTACTGCAGGCCATATTCCCGAAAATCCTCCAACGTAGGCAATGCCGGGCATTCCGAGAAGAGCCCATGAAGATTCGGCTGTTGCCCTCTCGGAAAGAGCCGCTACCCACCCTGGGGCTCCTCTTCCTGCTATCATGTAGTCATCTCCGGATTTTACCTTACTGCCCTGGTAAAAACCGAAACCTACAAGGAACAGCACGTATGCCAAAAGAGTTATTATCCGCAGTACATCCATGTCCATTTCTCTACTCCTCCTCTTCTAATTACATGGTCTGAATCTGATCTTCAGCCTTTCATTCTTGTCTTTGCAAGTCCGCTGAGCACGTAAAGGGCTGCCCATGATGCCATATGGCCAGAGACATTATTGGGATCCTGGGGTGGATAGACCTCCACAAAATCAAAACCTAACAGCCCGGAAGAAGCGAAGCGATGAAGAAGGGAGAAAAGCTCATAGGAATCGAAACCTGCAAAATCTGGCGGTCCACCTGGGTTGAAAGCAACATCAAGAACATCACTGCAGACAGTTACGTATATTCCATCAGTACCCTTTCCGGCAACTTCCATTGCCTTTTGAAAGGTCTCTTCGATACCAATTCTCTTCACCTCGAAACTTGATAGAACAGTAGCTCCCTGTTCTTTTGCTATACGGAGAGAATCAGGATGGTTTCTTGGTCCCCTTATACCAATATGGACAGTATGTTCTCCACCGACACCTGCAGTATCATAGGCACGGTGAAGGGGAGAGCATCTTGCGTACTTATCTTCAGGTCCATAGGTATCAAGGTTGTCCATGTGCGCATCAAAATGAATGAGACCTATCTTTTTACCTGTGCCTGCCAAAGCTCTTAAAA
Source organism: uncultured Synergistales bacterium (assembly GCA_964519285.1). Classification (GTDB taxonomy): domain Bacteria; phylum Synergistota; class Synergistia; order Synergistales; family JAFGMB01; genus CAZFJG01. The sequence goes on from CAZFJG010000096.1 coordinate 2,912, forward strand.
CTGGTCCAAGTACAGAGTGGTCTCCGCCAAAACCTATGGATACTTTATTTCTTTTAAAGATAGCTTTTGCTTTTTCCTCAATTGTCTGAAAAGTTCTTTGAGGATCACCAGGGAACATTCCTGTATCTCCGTAATCTCCTACACTCAGGTAGTCAAAACAGTCATATCCCTGATCCGGCAAAAAACCTCCGTAACGGACTGATGCTGTTCTTATGGCCTTGGGTCCCAGTTCTGAACCTGTCCAGGTTCCAGTGGTACATGTCCCTTCCCAGGGCATTCCGAAAACAATTGCGTCATGACCTTCAATATCTTCCGGTGTCGTGATTTTAGGAACTCCTGCAAAGGTTGGTACACCGCTATATAACTCCGGTATTACCCTGCCCGGTTCATAACAGACTGGTTTATCCTTCATTAAAACAACCTCCTATTATATTTTGAAAGTTAACAACTGATGGACTTTTAAAAATTATAAGACCCTCTTTTTTATCAAGTCAATAGTTTTTTGGCATTAAGAAAGAGTTTTTTATAATGTCAAATTCGACAAAGCACCTTCAGAAATTCAACAAAAAAAACCGACTCCAGGTTCGACATTGACGAACGAGCAGTCGGATTAGTTAAAGTTATAATTCAAATTAATTTAAAAGATCTAAAAGAGCTCCCTGGAAATTTTTCCGCTGACTTCCTTCAGATTTCTGGCTATTTCGTCTATCTTCCCCTTTATCTTGACCTTAGATCCAGTGACACTTATTGTTCCAAAAAGACGATCTTCTTCGGCCAATATGGGAACAGCAACAGAGAGAGCACCCTCCTCTACTTCTTCGTTCTCAAAGGAGTAACCTCTCTCAGCGATCCTGTCCACTTCTTCCAGTATCTTTTCCTTTGAAACAAGGGTTTTCGGTGTATATGCTTTCAGTTCTGTATGTCTGAAATACTCTTTACGCTCAGAAAGGCTCATGTAACTCATGACGATCTTGCCCGAAGCCGTGCAGTAAAGGTGCATGACATCGTTCAGAACTGTACTTATAACGTAATAGGAATTGATGGGCAAGGTCATATCGATAAACTGTAATCTCCCTCCATCAAAGGCAAAGACGTGACTGGTGCACTTATACTTATTGCTTATCTGGACCATATAGCCCTTGCTCAAGGATCTCAACCTTGCCTTGCTTGCGTGAATGGCATAGATACTCTTGTTGAAAAGAGCCTGCCCCAGCATATAGCGACCGTTGGAATTCTGCTGTATAAAGCGATTGTTGTGAAGAGTATTTATAATACCGTGAACAGTGCTCTTGTTTAAACCCAGCTGTTCGGAAATATCATTTAGCGACAGTTCGATCCTGCTGTCATCGAAACAGTTAAGAATGTCCACAGCCCTCTGGACTGACTGTATGTTTTTCCCCTTGCCCTTGCCTTCCATCGCATTGTCCTCCCTTTTTGAGACATTGATATGACATTATCGTACATACATTGGCCATGTCAACTTGGAAATTTTCTAAACAAACAACACTCATTTTTCACTTGACAGCTCTAAACACTGGCATAAGTGATAGAATAAACAGATGAACACAAGGCCACATTACGAATTGTCTTTGTTCTTCAGACTTCTCACTGCCTTTTCAGTCTTTGTCCTATGGATACTGATAGTTTTCTCTGATCAGCATCGCATTTTTGCTGCTGGTCTTGAGAGCCATGGAGAATATTCTGTCCTTGCAGGATACAATGAAGAGAGTAATGAAGTTACCGGCATCAGGTTCATACCGGAATTTTCCTGGAGCACTGCCCTGAAGGAGAATCTGTTCTTTGATGCTGAGCTTGCCTTCAATATTTTTACTTTTACATCATCGGATGGGCCCCGAGAACTGTCTGACCGTACAGATGCAGATCTTTACCGATCCTGGATAAGACTCGCAGGACCCAGTTATGAGCTGCGTCTCGGACTTCAAAAGATCAACTTTGGACCGGCAAGGATACTCCGCTCCCTGAGGTGGTTCGACCAGGTGGATCCAAGGGACCCCCTCCAATTGACCGAAGGAGTAAAGGGCATTCTCGGCAAATACTATTTCCGTAACAACTCCGGAATATGGATATGGGGTCTCATCGATAACGACGAAATTAAAGGATCGGAGATCCTTCGTTCTGATCCTGACAGACCTGAATATGGTCTGAGATACCAGTTTCCTGTTGCCAAAGGCGAGATAGGGCTTACCTGGCACAACAGAAAGGTAATACACAGCCAGATAGCCAGAAGCGGATGGAAGAATAAAGACACTGAAGAAAACCGTTACGCCATAGACGGAACTTTTGACCTTGGAATCGGTTTCTGGTTTGAGGCAACCTTCAGCAACCTGGACAGGGATTCCTTATTGCCGGACTGGAGAAGGTATATAACGGTTGGAGGAGATTACACTTTCGACATCGGTACGGGAGTCCATGTTACAGGAGAACATTTTGTACAGTCTTCGGGGAACTCTTTTTCAGACCAGGACAACCAGGGAAGGATATCTGCCCTGTCGGTGGACTTCAGTCCTTCCATGCTCGACACAATAACAATTCTGTGCTATTACGACTGGAACGAGGAGGATCTCTACCCTAACATCAGCTGGCAGCGGACCTGGGACAACAGACTGCTTAACATAACTTTCTTTAATAACAGCTCCGAGGAAGACACCGCATATTCAGGCACAGGAGCAAGGGTTATTCTGTCCTGGAACTATTAGAGTAAAAGGGGGGACTCTTATGTCCATTGTATCCGTTAAAGGACTTGTAAAAAAATATCCAAACGGCACTAACTGGTTTACTGCCCTTGACAATGTCAACCTTGAGTTCATGAAAGGAGAATTCTCCGGAGTTATAGGTCCGAGCGGTTCCGGAAAGACTACTCTATTAAATATGATCGGTGCCCTTGATTCACCAACTGAAGGATATTCTGTCATTGCAGGCAAGGACACGAGGAACATGAACAGCCGGGAAAGTGCCCGACTCAGAAATCATCATATAGGCTTTATATTTCAGACCTATAACCTTCTTTCCTTTTACAGCGTCTATGAAAATGTAGAACTCCCCCTTCTGCTTCTTGAATTGCCAGGACAGGAACGCCGTAAAAAAGTTCTTGACGCGCTTGAATGGTTGGGGATAGAGGATAAGGTCAATTCAAGACCGGCCCAGCTCTCTGGAGGAGAAAAACAGCGTGTGGCTGTCGCAAGGGCTGTTGTAAAGAGACCTGACCTTGTTCTTGCAGACGAGCCTACGGCAAATCTTGACAGCGAAAACTCCTTCAACATTCTGGAGATGATGGTCAAACTTAACAG
>CAZFJG010000097.1:0-6189 GCA_964519285.1 uncultured Synergistales bacterium
CTCCCTTTCTCAGGTAAACCAGTGCACCTGATGCCATAGCTGCTGCAGCTCCGCATTCAGCCTGACAGCCTCCTTCAGCACCTGCCAACGTAGCCCTTTCTGCTATAATCCCTCCAATACCTGCCGCTGTAACAACGGCCCCGAGAAGCCCTTCATGGTCAGTACCATATCGTTCTTTCCACGAGAAAAGAATACCAGGCAAGATCCCGCAGCTCCCTGCTGTTGGAGCAGCAACGATACGACCCATACAGGAATTGTATGAGGCCACAGACATAGAGATCTGGCTGGCCCTCAAAAGGAAAGTCCCGGATATGGGATCTTCCTTTTGCATGTAATTCGACAGATCAGCTGACTGGTCCCTGGCGAAAGTGCCATTCCATGTTCCGGATAGTGCCTCTTCGACACTTCTTCCCATGTCCACAAGGCGCGCTCTCATCAGACCGTAGACCGCTTCTGGCGTTTTGCCCTCCTCCTTACAGGATAAAGAGACCACTGCTTCCGGAAAAGTTATATCCGAAGATTTGCAAAGCTGTTCTATCTCCTTGAAGGATCTCATGTCAACAACACTCCCTGGCATCTATCATAAAAGCTCTTTTTATTGCCCTGTTCTCCTGAATGATCCTTTCAACTTCAGAGACCGGAAGGGAATTATCCATCTCAATTACCATCGAAGCTGTACCTGACCTTGATTTCCTTGAAAGACCAAGAAAAGCGATGTTGACATCTGCAGCTGCCAGCATGGAAGTAACTGAGGCAACAACACCCTTAACATCGTCATGGAAAGTCACCAGAGTAGGATACTCACCCTTTATTCCTACTTTGAATCCGTCGATCTCCTGGATAACGACAGCACCTCCTCCAGTGGAGGCTCCAGTAACCTCCATCTCTTTTCCGTCAACACCGGTCATAACAAATCTGGCAGAATTCGGATGAGCCCCGTCCGGATCCTCGCTTAAAAACCGAAAAGAAAGACCAGCATCAGCTGCTTTTGCAAAGGCATCTCTTATGCCAGGATCATCTGGAGACATGCCAAGTAAACCTCCCACCAGGGCCCTGTCAGTTCCGTGTCCCCTGCTTGTCTTCTGAAAACTGCCCCTTAGATATATGTCAACTGAAATTACTTTCGTCCCGAGGCATACTGCTGCCAGTTTTCCAAGCCTGGCGGCTCCCGCTGTATGACTCGATGAAGGTCCGATCATCACAGGACCGATAATATCCCCGAGTGAAATAGAGACCACTTCCTTTCATCGGAATTAGATTTTTTCATAGTCACCGTTACTTTTTCAGAATTGACATCAAAGAATCAACACTTTCCGTGTTCACTATCTCTTTTGACGAAAGCCCTCCCCTTCTTGCCATACCCACACCGAACCGCATGTAGTCCAGCTCTTCACTGGAATGAGCGTCTGTACTTATAACAAATCTGCATCCAAGTTTTAAAGCTCGCCTTATCAGCCTGTCCGGCAGGTCAAGCCTCCGCGGATTTGCATTTATCTCCAGAAGAGTCCCGTTCTCTGCTGCCGCAGTAAAAAGTGCATCCCAATCAACATCGGCCTCTTCCCTTGAGTTCAGAAACCTTCCAGTTGGATGTGCAATAACATGGACGAGAGGATTCTCTACAGCTTTCAGTAATCTCTCCGTAATCTTTCCCCTGCCCTGGCCAAGGGAAGAATGAACAGCCGCGACAACAATATCAAGTTCGGAGAGTATCTCTTCCCTGAGGTCAAGGCTTCCATCTGCCTTTATCTCTACCTCTACTCCCTTAAGAAGCCTGAATTTACCTTCATATTTTTCGTTTAATTCGTCAATTCTGGTGGCCTGGTTCTTGAGTTCCGTACCGGAAAGACCTTTAGCCACTCCAAGACCAAAGGAATGATCCGTGATCAAAAGATACTCCAGTCCACTATTTGCAGCAGCTTCAGCCATACTTTGCAGGGTGTTCTGTCCATCACTCCAGTCAGTATGGCACTGAAGGTCTCCTCTGATATGGCCCATCTCCACAAGTACTGGCAACTCCCCTCTGGAAGCCTGTAAGATCTCGGAGCCGTTCTGCCTCAGTTCAGGAGGAATATACTGCAATCCAAGATGTTCATAAAGCTTTTTTTCTTCTGAAAAAAATAATTTTTCTCCGGCTTTCTGCCTTATCAGGGAATACTCATTAAGGCTTTGCCCCTTCTTCAATGCCAGCTCTCTCATCTTTACATTATGTTCCTGGCTTCCCGTAAAGTACTGTAGCGCTGTTCCCCATGACTCCGGAGGCACGATCCTGAGATCAGCCTGGATACCATTATAAAACCTGATGCTCGTCCTGGTGCTTCCTTTCATAATGATCTGGTCCATTTCCTCAAGAGACAGGAAATCCTCTGTCACTTTTCCCGGTTCTTCGGAAGCAACGAGGATGTCCACATCTCCAATTGTTTCCTTCATTCTTCTCAGAGAACCGGCTGCAGATATTTTTTTTACTGCATTATTTTTACCGAGTCTATCTATTATCAGATCCGCAATTGACCAGGCATGGTGGAGAAGTTGTCTTTTCGGCACCTCTTTACCTGGCCTTTTCCTTAGATTCTCTCTGATCTTTTCCTGAAGCTTTGGCCCGAAACCATCCAGTTTCTGTATTGATCCCTCTTCAACTGCAGAGGCAAGACTCTGGATATCCTTTATATCAAGATCTTTCCACAGAGCCTTCACCCTTTTCGGGCCAAGTCCCGGTACCTCGGTAAGATCAAGAAGGCTTTCCGGAACTTCATTGATGAGATCCTCATAATATTTAAGCCTGCCAGTAGTTACGTATTCCCTTATCTTTTCCGAAATGGCCTCCCCTATTCCTGAGATCTCGTCCAGCCTGTCCTCTTCGGCCAGCTTTTTAATGTCAAGACCACTCAGAGAGATGTTCTCTGCTGCATTGCGATAGGCATTTATTCGAAAATGATCTTCTCCCTTTATCTCGAGAAGAGTTGCAATATTTTCCAGCAATTTTTCGACCCTTCCCGCGGTACTTTTGTTCTCCATGGAAAGATCTCCTTTCTTTTTTGGAATAAACAGTTTACTAACGATTGTGCAAAACTGCTAACACAACAACTTGCAATTAAAGTATACCAAAAAGCGAAAACTTGACCATAGAAAACCTCTCTAAAACAAAGCACCTTCATAAAGGGACATTACATTAACTAATTTCTGAACTCTTTCAGGATTTGATGTAGAATACTCCTATCTAATCCCGGAAAGGGTCAATTTAAATGAACAGTTTCGAGCTTTACAATTGGCAGATAACTGCTTACAAAAAGATTGAAAACAAAAACGCAGTGCTATCCGCTCCAACAGGATCCGGCAAGACCCTCGTGGCGTATCTGTGGGCAGGTTTGCTCGATCTGGAGGGAAATGTAACTGATCCCGGACCCGGAAGGATAATTTTCACGGCACCCATAAAGGCCCTTAGCAACGAAAGATATATGGATCTGAGGAAACACGGTTTTGATGTGGGACTGGAAACCGGAGATTTCAAGAGAAACTCCGGGGCAAACATACTCTGCTGTACCCAGGAAATATACACTCTCAAGTACGCTTCCAGCAAAAACCAGAAACTGATAATCGACGAATTCCATTACATTTTTTCAGATCCACACAGAGCAAGGGCATACATAGATGGTATTCGCCAGACAGATACGACAACCAGGATACTTGTAATGTCTGCCACCTTTGGTGGAACATCCTCTGTAGGAGACTACCTTTCCAACCTTACACACAGAAACTTCCTGGTTCACGAAAACCACGAAAGGGTCACCAGTCTGGTTTTTCTGGCAAAAAAGGGAATAAAGCTGGAAAAGGTGCGTCATGCCCTTATCTTCGTTTTTTCTCAGAAGGGCGCTTCCATGCTGGCTTTCAGACTTGCGAGGAAAAGAAAGAAGATAAAAGGTGACAAAAGGAGAAGACTCCGCGAGATAGCGGAGATCCTCGGAGTGGACAACATTTCCATGCCCCTCTTGAGAGGAGTGGGGATCTACCATGGCGGAATGCTGCCAAAGGAGAAACTCCTTGTAGAATCCGCCTTTCGGGAGCGGATCATAGATGTCGTAGCAGGAACCAACGCCCTGGCTCTTGGAGTAAACCTGCCGGCAGAATACGCCATCTTCGGACAACTTGTCATGTATCACAACCGGGAACCAGTCAGCAAGAACGATTTTCTACAGATGGCAGGACGTGCTGGAAGAAAGGGCCTTTTCGATACAGGCTACGTTACCTGGCTGATAAACTCCCCCTGCGAACAGAGATCAGCTAACACCGGCCAGGTTTTTCGTAGACTTGTAAAGTCAAAACCGGAAAAAGCAACTGTGACATTGAGACCTGCCTACGGCAAACTGCTCAGAAAAGAAGTTACCATAAGACAGGAAGCTGAGTACATAGCATCCTGCTCCATGCCTGTTATGGACACCGACATTATCTCAAGTGAACTCGGGAATGAACTGAAAAAGATAGACCGCGGAATTCGGCAGCTCGTCTCCGCAAATGAGAGGAAATCCTTTAGAAATCTTCTGGCAGATATATGGTACGAGGAAATGGAGGCAGAGGAAAATCTCGAAATGGGGCTTCTATTTTTCACTGAAGAAAGGCCAAACAGCCTTCTTGCAGCTGAAATCCTCTCACCATATGAAAGGAATTTTTTACAGGCACTGTTAAAGATAAAACGTTTTGCCAACCGGCTTCCGGGTGGATATAGCTTTTCTGGTATGGACCAGCTCGACAGAACCATAGACCAGCTGGATGAAACGATCTTTGGTTTTGAGGAAAAGATCGGGGAAATAGAAATTGGTGCTATATGAAAAGCTAGTCTAAATATTTTCCCTCAGTAATAAAAACAAATTACAAACCTGGAACTTTTACCGGGCAAAAATTTCCCAAATTACTTCAGGGATTTCTCAATAGATTTAAAACCTGGTCATGCAGAATTCCGTTAGTTCCACATATATCACAAGTTGAAATACTTTCTATCTTTTTGTTGCTCCAATCAGTACAGGTTCCTCCGGCCTCCTGGATAATTATCATTCCTGCGTAATAGTCCCATGGTTTCAGGGACCTCTCAAAGAAAAGATCCAGGCGTCCGCAGGCGACATGTACGAGATCGAGGGCAGCAGCTCCAAGTCGCCTGAGATCCTGACATGAAGAATAGACTCTTGAGGCGGCATCGAGCATTCTCATCCCCTCTTCCTTGTCGTAGGGGGCAGTACCGAATCCAGCCAGTGCGTTTTCCATTCTTTCAGTTGAGGAAACCTGAATTGGGAAGTTATTTACAAAAGCACCATTTCCCCTGCAGGCATGAAAGGTCTCTTTTCTGTAAGGATCTACTACCACTCCCATTTTCAGTTCTCCCCACTCCAGATAGGCAATAGAAACAGCTGAAGCTTTGTAATCGTGATAATAATTGATAGTTCCATCGATGGGATCCACAATAAAAATATGCTTTTTTTCAGGTATGCAGGAAAGATCTGCCGATTCCTCCGCTATAATTGAGCAACCCGGCACCGATTTCTGGAGGCTTTCTGTCAGAAACTGCTCTACCTCAAGATCTGTCCTCGTCGTATAGTCAGAATTAGACCTTCTTCTAGCTATCACTGGATCATCAGCCTTCAGTATCAGCTTTGAAGCTTCTTCTGCTATTGATATTAAACCAGTTATGTCTATTCCAGCCATGTGTAAATCACTCCTGCATGAAAATAAAATATTCTCGAACTGTTACATAATAACACTGTCCAATTAAAATATTTTCTTGCATAATTCTATAATTTAATATACCCTATAGGTGTAATGTGAGGTGATAAAAATGACAGAAAAGAAAAGCGACTCCGAAAAAACAGGCAAAGTAGAAGAAAAGAATGAGAAAAAGAAGAAACCCTGCACCGGCTGATTCATTATCGATTCCATAATCTCCAGGCTGGGGAAATAAAAAGAGAAGTCCCGGACCATAACGGCCGGGACTTTTATTATCTATCAACTGAAACTATGACCTTGATCTTATCCACGGATCATAGTCAGGACCATTTTAAACGGTTCAGGAGCCCTCAGGGCATGTGGCACATCTGCTGGCATTATTATAGAATCCCCTGCCTCAAGTTCATTCTTCTCTCCGCCCAGAAGGATAACTGCCTTACCCTCTATTACCTGAACGAGAGCCTCGTAGGGAGCAGTATGCTC
>CAZFJG010000098.1:0-6090 GCA_964519285.1 uncultured Synergistales bacterium
GAATTTTGTTGATTGCCTCCGGGTTTTTGACCCCAATACAAAGGTGACCGGCAAAGGTCCTGTACTTGGAATGGTGAGCGCCTTCGGAAGGACTACAAAGGCTGCAGGACTTCCTATAAGCATTGATTTCAAGGTTTTTGACCAGCTGGCATCAAGTGAAAAAACCAGAGAAAGTGTAAATGATATTAAAGAACGTACCGAGGGAACAAAAATAATTCTTGGAGTTGACAGACTCGATTACACAAAGGGTATACCCGAGAAGCTCCAGGCTTTTAGAACTGCCCTTCAGTATTATCCTGAACTCAGGGAAAAAGTAACTCTTTTACAACTCCTTGTTCCGAGCAGGGAAGATATACCCGCTTACAAGGAGCTTAAGGGAGACATTGAAAGACTTGTAAGTCAGATAAACGGTGAATACAGCATTCATGGCTGGACACCTGTCCAGTATATACACAGGTCCGTGCCCAGGGAGGAGCTGGTTGCAATGTACCGTGCTGCCGATATATGTCTTGTAACGTCTCTGAAGGACGGAATGAACCTCGTTGCAAAGGAGTATTGTGCTTCCCAGGTTGATAATACCGGTGTTCTTATCCTCAGTGAGTTTGCCGGTGCCGCGATTCAGATCGGCAGAGGAGCTATCCTTATCAATCCTCACGACAGGGAAGGTACGGCAGATGCAATTCATCGAGCAGTTAATATGAGCGAGGAAGAACGTATTGAACGAATGGCTTTCATGAGGCGCTCAATACGGAAAAGGGACGTTTTCTGGTGGGTAAACAATTTCCTGCGTGTTGCAATGAACAGAAGGCTAAAAGATTTTCCGGAACGGGAAATAGCGCCATTCCGTCCGCACAGGTACAACGTAAGCCAGTACCGAACGGATGATAATAAAGATAGGTAAGGTTTTTCAGGATATGCCCAGTTTTTCCCACGCTAAGGACATTTGTTCAAACTTGCTGGGATGACCACAGATTTTTGAAAGTGAAAGGCCGTACCATATCAGTTCCTGTACAAAGGCATCCGGTGAAGTGTTATTGTCTGTTTCTTTTTCCCCAATATTTCTATAAAGGGGAGCCTGATATGGAGTTCTGATGCTGTAAAAACTTATCCATTCCGGTTCATTTGCGAGAACTCTTGTAAATATACTGTATAGGTTAAAACAGTCGCTCAGTGAGGAGTGGGGGATCTTTACGGGCATCTGTGTCTCTGCTCCTACAGTTGCCATGGGGGGAGTGAGCTTTTTTCGGACTATCTTTTCTGCTTCCTCCAGTTTCGGCCATTTGTTTTTCCCTCTTCGGCCGGGGATCCTGCAAAAGTCCGTCAGGCCTTTCATTGAACACCACCATTTTCTTCCCTTTCTTGAGGAAGCGGGGAGAAAGGATGTGTCAAAGGAGATGTTGTGCACTATTATTCTTTGAGCTTCATTAACTTCCCAGAAGTCCTTCAGGCTGTCTGTGTCCTCCAGAAAGAAAAGGGGATAGTTCTCAGTTGCACGCAGCCATCTTATTCTTTCCGGAGTCAATCCATGAATAGTGGCAGCCTGGATGCTGATCTCCTCCAGGGGATAATAGAATCTATTGAAAAAATCAACTATTCTGCCCGTTTCGTCAAAGACTATCGACGAAGCTGAAAGGACGGATGTTTCTTTGAAGCCGTTAGTCTCCAGATCCAGGGTTGCGAAGTTCATTTTATAAATATTCCCCTCTTTTGGTATGAAATAATGCTGAAAAAAACAGCAGGGAGTGGAATTGACTCCCCCTGCTGTTTAAAGATTCTACACGGTGGTGCAGGTATCGGTGGATTCGATAAAGTTTTTCATTTTTTCAAGGCCTTCCTTTATCTCTTCTTTGGTGATACCTGAATAGGCGAGCCTTACATACTGTTCCTTCTCTCCTTCCAGAGGCGTTCCGAAATGTTTACGGGTAGTGAAGGAGACTCCTGTTTTATCAAGAATTACCTTTCGGAACTCTTCTACGTCAGAGATGCCCAGTTTTTCCATCGCACCAGTAACATTGGGGAACAGGTAAAAGGTGCTGTTAGGACGATGTACCGTTATTCCTTCAATGCTGTCAAGGATATCAACGGCGACATCCCGGCGTTCTTTAAGAACATCGAGAATCTTTTGTGGATCATCCTGGGGTCCTGTCAGTGCTTCAACTGCAGCCCACTGAACAAACTGGTTTGTGCAGGATTCATCGTTTACATTAAGTCTCGAGATCTGGGAGATTATATCCCTGGGACCGATTGCTGCTCCAAGACGCCATCCAGTCATTGCGAATTTTTTGGAAAAGGTGTACAGGATAACGGTTCTTTCCTGCATGCCCGGAAGGCTTGCAATACTTTTGCCTTTTCCCTCGTAGACAATGTCAAAATAAGATTCATCACTGAGGACATAAAGATCGTTTTCTATGCAGAACTTTGCAAGCTCTTTCATTTCCTGGTCGTCAGATTCAGCACTTGTTGGATTGTGGTAGTTGTTGTAAATGAAGATCTTAGTTCTGGAGGAGATCTGTTGTCTAATCCCCTCAAAATCAAGTGCAAAACCTGTTTCTGTTTCAATGAATCCGTAGGGCTTTGCAACTCCACCGTTAAATTTGATCATGGATTCGTAAATGGGATAGCCGGGATTGGGGTAAAGGACTTCGTCCCCCGGGTCCATCAGGGACATTATGAATTTGCCTATTACAGGTTTTCCCCCGGTCTGGACGCTTACATTCTCCTGGTTATAAACTAATCCTCTTGCATTGCCTACATCCCTGGCAAGGGCATCCCTGAGGGGCGCAATGCCTGCGTTCGGACAGTAACCTGTTTTGCCGTCCTTCATGGCCTCTACAGCTGCCTCGATAATATTGTCGGGAGTCCTTATGTTAAGATCACCCAGGTGAAAAGGATAGACCTTTTCTCCTTTTGCGGAAAGCTCGGCTGCTTCGGCTCCAACTGCGAAAGCTGTTTCTGTTCCAAGGTTTTCCAGTCTTTCTGCAAATTTCCTGTTCATCTCTTATCTCTCCCTTGCTTTGAGTTTCAGAACTTCTTTTACAGCTGCTTCTATGTCCTTTGCCTTCAAACCGTAGGCTTCCATGAGTTCGGAAGGAGAACCGGACTGGCCAAACTGGTCCTGAATTCCTACCATTTTCACCGGTACGGGATAGTTCTGTGAAAGAACCTCACTTACAGCGCTTCCGAATCCTCCCATGACCTGGTGTTCTTCCGCAGTTACAACTGCTTTTGTCCGTTTGGCACTTGCTGTGATCGTTGCGGAATCTATGGGTTTGACAGTGGCTGAATTCACTACTTCAGCGGAAATACCATGGAGAGACAGGGACTGGGCAGCTATAAGTGCTTCATAGACCATAATTCCACAGGCCATAATGGAAACGTCGGTTCCTTCCCTGTAAATCTCAGCCTTGCCTATTTCAAAGGGTGTTTCTGCAGAAGTAATTACCGGTACCTTTTCCCTGCCGAACCTTACCACTACAGGCCCCTGCATTTCCGCTGCTGCTACAGTGGCTTTAAGTGCTTCGTGGTAATCCGAAGGAACAAGTACTGTCATATTTGGAATGGTTCTTGTGATGGCTATGTCCTCAAGAGCCTGGTGGGTCGCTCCGTCAGGGCCTACAGATATTCCTCCGTGGCCTGATCCGAACTTGACGTTCAGTCTGGCGTAAGCGACTGTTGTTCTTATCTGGTCCCATGCTCTTCCCGTGCAGAAAACTCCGTAAGTGCTTACAAATGGGATTTTACCGGTCAGAGAAAGACCTGCAGCAACCCCTGTCATATCCTGTTCGGCTATACCTGTCTGCAGGAAGCGTTCAGGGAATTTTTTAAGGAACCTGTCTGTACAAAGTGAAGATGTCAGATCAGCTCCAAGAACCACGACATTGTCGTACTTCTCCCCAAGGAGGACGAGACCGTCTCCGTATCCATATCTGGTGGGGACTTTCTCGGGGTTGTCTGAAAGATAATCTGCCAGTTTCAGATCCTTCATTTGCAGCACCCCCTCGTCAGTTCCTGAAGGGCTTCTTCTGTCTGTTCATTGTCTGGAGCTTTACCGTGCCAGCCGGCTTCGTTATCCATATAGGAAACTCCCTTGCCCTTTACAGTGTGAGCTATTATAACAGTTGGTCTGTAATGGGTGTGGCTGAATCTTCCAAGGGCAGTAAGGATATCGCATATATTGTGACCGTCCACTTCCATAACGTTCCAACCGAAGGCCTTCCATTTTTCAGTAAGAGGTTCTATATTCTTCACATCGTGGGTGCAACCATCTATTTGAAGACCATTCCTGTCAATTATTCCACACAGGTTATCCAGTTTGTAATGAGCTGCAGTCATGGCTGCTTCCCAGATTTGGCCCTCATCAAGTTCTCCATCACCCATGAGGCAGTAGACCTTGTTCTTTTTTGTGTCCATTTTCAGGCCAAGAGCGATTCCTGTGGCAATAGACAAACCTTGCCCCAGACTGCCTGTGGAGGCTTCAAATCCTGGTGTTTTATGCATGTCCGGATGTCCCTGAAGGATGGAACCCATCTTTCTCAGGGTGAGAAGTTCCTCTTTGGGGAAATAACCACATTCCGCCAGAGCGGCATAGACAGCTGGGCAGGCATGTCCCTTTGAGAGTATGAACCTGTCCCGTTCTTCCATTTGGGGATTGGCGGGATCGTGGTGCATTACCTTGAAATAAAGGGCAGTTACGATCTCGGTGATGGAAAGAGAACCGCCAGGATGGCCCGATCCTGCAGAAGCTATCATTTTTATGATATCCTGCCTTATTACGTTTGCAACAGAGTCAAGATCCCTATCGCTGTTTCCAGGCATTGCTTTACCTCCTCCTTGTATATAGAAACACTGAAAGTTGATATGTACTGATATCAATAAACCATATCATAATTCATCCTTAAGTAAAATATCTATTTTAGAAGGTTGTCCCAAGCAGGAAAAGAATGATAATCAGTCTTTAGACCTTGGGGAACAGAAAGGATCAGAATAAAATGAAAAAAATATGCTTGACATGTCACTATCAGGTGACTTAAAGTAATTAATCATTTCGTAACATCGTCTGGAGGAATATTCCATAAGAAACAAAGAGGAAACCAAAAGACTTATCCTGAAGGCCGTTGGAAATATCCTCGGAGAGAGAGGTTTTCAGGATATTGGTATAAACAATATAGCCCGTGAAGCGGGTGTGGACAAAGTTCTGATCTACAGGTACTTTGGCGGACTGAAAGAGCTTTTGGGAGTTTTCGCAGAACAGGGAGGCTTCTGGCCGAGAACCGAGGAGATAGTTCACAAAGAACCGGGGCCACAAGGAGAAATTCCACGATCCGCGGCTTCAGTTGCTCTTCTCAAGGGATATCTCAGGGAGCTCAGGAACAACCCTGCGGCTCAGGAAATACTCAAAGAAGAGTTGATCCGAAGGGATGGTCTTGCCTGTGAAACAGCGGAGATCAGGGAAGTACAAGGTAAGGAGCTCATTGAAAGTCTATCTATAGATGCATCTGTTATTGATGTGATGGATTTAACGGCTGTTGGCGCCCTTCTGTCTGCCGGAATGACCTACCTTCTGCTCAGGAGCAGTACAACAGGCAAATATCTTGGAATGGATCTCGATTCAGAAAAGGAATGGGACAGGATAGAAAAGGCAATGGAATACATAGTAAATGCAGTTTTTCATTATGCAGAACACAAGGACGATCGTAATGGAAAGAAGAGTTTTGCATGAATCAGACTTTTAACGTAAAAATAATAACCAGGAGGTAGGATTTTGAAAAAGCTTTTTTTGTCATTTGCAGTGCTTCTGATCTTTGCGTCATCTTCTCTTGCAGCGGGTTTTGGCCTTTATGAGTATAGTTCCAGGGGTACAGCTCTTGGCGGAACTCTCACGGCCAGGGCCGATGGTCCATCAGCCCTGGCATATAATCCAGCCGGTATAACCCAGATCGAAGGTAGCCATATATCGTTCGGACTCACAGCCATTCGGCCAGCACTGGACTTAGTAATAGGCGGAACAAATTACGGAAACGAGAAGACCACCTGGGTTCCCCCACACTTTTATTACACAAAACAGCTCAACGACAAATACTGGTTCGGCCT
>CAZFJG010000099.1:0-6022 GCA_964519285.1 uncultured Synergistales bacterium
AGTTCACCCAGAGGGAATCCTGCGGTAAATGCACCCCCTGCAGGGAAGGTACAAAACAGATGCTTCTTCTGCTTAACAAAATCTCTGAAGGAGAAGGAACCATGGAAGACCTTCAGACTCTCGAGGACCTCGCCAACATGGTGAAGGAAATGTCCCTTTGCGGCCTTGGCCAGACAGCCCCTAACCCGGTTCTGACCACGCTCAGGTACTTCAGGGACGAATATGAGGCACATATCAGGGAAAAGAAATGCTATGCAGGTGCCTGTACCAAGCTGTTAACTTACATGATCGACCCTGATAAGTGCAAAAGATGCGGTATCTGTGCAAAGAACTGCCCGGTCAAATGTATAAGCGGAGACAGGGAGACACCATACGTAATTGATCAGGAAGCCTGCATCAAGTGCGGCACTTGCTACGAAAAATGCCCCTTCGGTGCTATAAGCAAAGAATAGGGCAAGGGGAGGTTTAAAGATGAGCGAGATAACGTTGATAATAGACGGAAAGGAATGCAAGGGAGTTTCAGGAGATACTATCCTTGAGGTTGCCCTTAAGAGTGACGTATATATTCCGACCTTATGCTATCTTGAGGGGCTTAGCCCCATGGGATCATGCCGCATGTGTGTGGTGGAAGTTGAGGGAAGCAACAAACTTCTTACATCCTGCACCACACCGGCACAGGACGGAATGAAGGTACATACAAAAACAGAAAAGCTCTACAACTACAGAAAACAAATTCTTGAGCTGCTTTTTGCGGGAAGAAACCATTTCTGCATGTTCTGTTCACAGAGCGGGGACTGCGAGCTTCAGACCCTGGCCATAGAACACGGAATGGACAGCGTCAGATATCCTTTCCTCTACCACGATTTCGACAACGACGCCACATCTGAGCATCTGCAGATGGACCACAACAGGTGCATACTTTGCGGACGATGTATAAGAGTCTGTGCCGAGAAAGTTGGAGCTCACACCCTTGACTACGAAAAACGGGGGTGGAATACAAAGGTTATTTCCGATATTGGAGCGATGCTTGGGGATAGCAATACCTGCGTAAACTGCGGAGCCTGTGCCCAGGTTTGCCCGACGGGGACTATAACCATCAGGGAATTCGTCTACAGAGGCAGAAGGAACGACTGTGACGAGGTCGTCGAAAGCATATGTCCCCTCTGCTCCATGGGCTGTAAGATCAAGGGATATGTACGCACCGGCAGCCTTGCCAGAGTTGAAGGACTGAACGTTACCGGTCCCGATGGAGGTCAGCTTTGCCACAAAGGCAGATGGTGGCTTCCGGAATCTACAGAGAGAAAACGTCTTTCTGTACCAATGATAAGGGAAGGCACTACCTTCAGGGAAGCATCATGGGAAGAAGCACTGGAACTGGCTGCGGGAAAAATGAAAGAAGCCCACAGCAAGGGCCATGCAGGAGCTATTATTTCCGGAATGTCCACTGACGAGGAATTGACTCTCTACAGCGATGTTTTCAGGAATTCCATTAACATGAAATACATTGACTGTTTCAACGGAGATGTCCTCAGAGGCTTCAGAAAGGGTTTCAAACCCTTCATAGAACAGGAAGTAAGGCCTTTCACCGGTGCCCACAACATCCTCGAAAGCGATCTGGTCCTTGTGATAGGCGCCGATCCCCAGGAAGAAGCTCCTGTTACTGCAAGCTACGTCAGGGTAAATACTGTAAGAAACGGCGGAGCACTTGTAAACCTGTCCTCCGATAAGAATCCCTTCGGAGATATCGTGGATCTGGACGCAAGGATATCAAAAGAGGATCTCCAGAAATGCATCAAGAACCTCGTAGAGGCTGTAAGCAAAGGAGATACGGATAAGGCTGGGACCGGAAAAATGGAAGAACTTGCCAGAATGCTTCTCCAGGCCAGTAAACCAGTAATGATAATCGGAGGAAATGTTGCAAAGGATCCTGTTGTGGTAACTCAGGTCGTAAATCTGGCGATAGCCTCGGAAGGATTCTTCGACGACGGACTTGGTGTGGTTCCTATGGTAAGAAGCGGAAACAGCCTTGCAGCTCTCAATACTATAGTTGGCGACGAACCCTGGGTGAACGAAGCTGACATTGACTGCCTCTTCGTCTCCTCCACCGGACTGGTGCCGGAGACACCGGAATCTCTCGAGGCCATGAGCATGTCCAGATTCTGCGTTGTCCAGACTCCTTACATGGTCCACCCGCTGATAAATATGGCTGACGTTCTGCTGCCTGCTCCTGCATGGTATGAGAAGAGCGGACATTTCTGCACCATAGAAGGAGAACGGAGGACACTCAGAGTTATAGTTCCCCCAAAAACCGAGCTTAAGGGGCTTTCTGAAGTACTCTCCGTTATTACCGATAAAATGGGGATAACTCTGAACAGTTCCGATGTACGGCCATGTGAAAACATTTTTCAGAGCAAGGTCTCACCGGACAAGGCCCGAATGGCCGTGCTTGAGGAGGTGTAGGTAATGACCAAACCAAAACTGGCGAGCGTATGGCTCGAAGCCTGTGCCGGATGTCACATGTCCTTTCTTGACATAGACGAAAGGATCGTTGACCTTTTAAAGGAAGTTGACCTTACTTCAACACCTATTACGGACATAAAAGAAATACCTGAAGTAGACCTTGGCGTTATAGAAGGAGCACTTGGAAATGACGAAGAGGTCGAGATCGCGGAAGAGATGAGAAAAAGATGCAAGATCCTGATCGCATGGGGAGACTGCGCAGTTTTCGGAGGAATCAACTGCATGAGAAATTTCATGAAGAAAGAGGATGTCCTCAGGGAAGCCTATACAGATACCGTAAGTACGGTAAATCCCGAAGGGACAATCCCCGGAGAGGACATACCCCATCTTCTCGATCAGGCTATCCCTGTGGATCGCAAGGTAAAGGTCGACGTTTATGTACCCGGCTGTCCTCCCGATGCTGATACTATTCTGTATGTATTCCAGGAGATCCTGCAGGGAAGGATCCCCAAGGTACCTGTCGACATGATGCGGTACGATTAGGAGGAAATAGAGATGGCAAACAAGAATACAAGGACAATTGAAGTAAATCCTGTAACCAGGATAGAAGGTCACGGCAAGATCACTGTCAGACTCAATGAAGACGGATCTGTGGAAAATGCGAGATTTCATGTAACCCAGTTCAGAGGATTCGAGATCTTCTCAAAGGGCAGGGATTTCAGAGAGATGCCGGTTATCACACCCCGCATCTGCGGCATCTGTCCCGTAAGCCACCACCTCGCCTCTGCCAAAGCATGCGATGAGATCATGGGTGTAACACTTACACCCACGGCGGCCAAACTGAGAGAACTTATGCACATGGGACAGATTATACAGTCCCACGCACTCAGCTTCTTTCATCTTTCGAGTCCGGATATTCTCTTTGGATTTGACTCCGACCCTGCCATTAGAAATATTGCAGGAGTGGCCCAGAAATATCCTGAACTCGCATTGCTTGGTATAGGGATGAGGAAATACGGCCAGGAGATCATAAAGACACTTGGAACAAAGAAAATCCACCCATGGCACAGCATCCCTGGCGGAGTTAACAGAAGCATTACGGAGGATGAAAGGACTTCCATGCTTGAAGGTATTCCGAATCTTAAGACAAAACTGAAAGAAACCATTGAACTGGTGAAGAAATATCTCGATGAACATGAAGACCAGGCAAAGACCTTTGCAACATTCGATACATCCTATATGGGATTAGTTAAAAATGGTAACCTGGAATTGTACGATGGGGAGATCAGGCTTAAAGGACCAAGGGGCAGAGTTACTGACCAGTTCAGTTCCGATGAATACTACAAGTACATTGGTGAACATGTGGAAAGCTGGAGCTATCTCAAGTTCCCCTTCTACAGAAACCTCGGATTCCCTCACGGTTCTTACCGGGTCGGTCCCCTGGGAAGGGTAAATGCCTGCGATGACTTCTCCACTCCAGATGCATCCGCAGAACTTAAAAAATTCAGGAGCAGGACAGATGACGGAATGGTCCATTATACCCTTTACTACCACTATGCCAGGCTTCTGGAGATACTCTACGCCTTTGAAAGGACCGAAGAACTGCTGAATGACAGCGATATTACCGGATCCGAACTGAGGGTCACTTCCAGGGATATAATTGCTGAAGGCATCGGCGTGATAGAAGCTCCTCGAGGCACCCTGATCCACCATTACAAGGTAAACGAAAAGGGCGCAATTGAAAAAGTGAACCTTATCGTGGCAACAGGACACAACAATTACGCCATGAACAAGGGTGTGGAGATGGTGGCAAAAGAGAATATCCACGGTGAAGACGTGGACGAAGGTGTGCTTAACAGCATGGAACATGTTATCCGCTGTTACGATCCATGTCTTTCATGTTCTACCCACGCTGTAGGCAAAATGCCCCTTTCAGTCAACATAGTTGACAAAGAAGGAAACAGCATAAGAAACATAGAAAAACATTAGTTTTAAAAACTGGTAGAAACAAATATCTTAATTAACGGGCCGGGCTTTGAACCGGCCCGCTAATTAAACTGAAAATTATTAGGATCGGAAGTGTATAAATGAAAATTATTGTAGCTGGCTACGGAAACCCCTTTCGAGAGGACGACAGAGTTGGACATGTCCTTGCACCACAAATAGCACATTATTTAGAAAGCTCAGGAGAAGAAGTGGAACTCTGGATCGAACAGCAGCTTCTTCCCGAAATTGTAGAGGATATGAGGGACAAGGATATGGCATTCTTTGTTGATTCCCTCGCAGACGCATCAAAGGGTGATCATGTTTTTGAAGAGATGGAACCGGACCCGAATATTGAGGGGCTGAACATTCATTCAATGGGACCGGGCTGGATCCTTCACCTGATGAGAGAACTGCATATACCGGCCCCAAGGACCTTTTTGATCTCCGTAGCAGGAGAATCCTTCAATTTCAGTGAAGACATGACGCAGGAGTGCAAGCAAAGGACCGAAAAATGCTTTGAAGCCTTCGTAAAATGGTGGAAAAACAGAATATAACCTCTATCAGGCCCTTTTTCTTGCTATTCCCCTGATATCCTTTAAGAATTCGAAACTCCTGCTGTCAAGGAATTCTTCAATCCCCCTGCAGATCTTCAAAGGGGAATTCAGATCAGTGAGCAAGGCTGTTCCTGTTTCTACAGCAGTCGCTCCGGCCATTATCATTGCAAGACAATCCCTGGCAGAAGTTACACCACCACAGCCAATGACAGGTATGGAAACAGCTGAACATAGTTCCCACACTACCCTCAGAGCCAGAGGGAAAACAGCAGGTCCGGACAAACCAGCAAAAGTTCTTTGAAAAACAGGCTCTGACCTGATTATGTCAATGTCCATTCCGAGCCAGGTGTTTGAAGCAACAAGGGCATCTGCCCCCGCTTCCTGGGCTGCTACACCAATTTCAGCGATATCGAAGGCCTGAGGAGTCAGCTTTACCCATAGAGGACCCTTCCAGACTGAACGGGCTGTCCCAACGGCCTTTTCTGCACCTTCCGGGAGCTTCCCCCACAACATTCCTCCATCATCTACATTTGGACAGGATATGTTGAGTTCAACACAGGGGATGCGGTCACTGACCTGCTCCAGACTGGACAGGGTAGATATGATATCCTCCTCACTCTCAGCTGCCACGTTAAGAATAAAGGGAAGTTCAACGTTAGACAAACCTGGCAGATAGTCCCTAAGGAAGGACTCAACTCCTGTATTCTGCAGTCCAATACTGTTAAGCATTCCTGAAGGAGTCTCCCATAGCCGGATCCCGGGATTGCCTATTCTCGGCCTTGTGGTAACGGCCTTAGTACATACGGCACCTACACCCTCCAGTAAATCGCTGTTCCACATTTTTTCATCGTAGGGCCAGACCCCTGATGCAATAATGACAGGAGAGGCCATACAAAGATCTCCTATGGTGGTCTTCAATCTGTCAGCTTTAGAGACCATTCCAGCATACCTCAGATCCCCGGAAGATCGGCCCGTCAACACAGACCCTTTTTTTCCCGTAAACTGTATCTATAACACACCCC
>CAZFJG010000100.1:0-5945 GCA_964519285.1 uncultured Synergistales bacterium
GGGTAAATTTTTTAAAAATAAACTAACAGAAACATATATTCAGCAGAATAGCTCAGGTAGCCTTGATTTTAACTTGCTTTATGATTTTTCCGGTAACCAGGTTTCGTGGCAGGATCTTCCAGTTGCAAAGGGAAGTATAAAATTAATGCTTGATTCGCTGGATAATCCTCAGATCGCCGGACAGTTATGTCTCGGCATCTACCCTGATGTTGCAGTTAGCTCCTACCAGGAGATGATCAGGTATTTCAATTCCAAACCTGGTGGTTCCAGTTACGATGGATATACCCTTCAGAAACGTCTGCATGTTCATTCTCCTTTACTTAAAGGACCTCTGGATATTACTTCTGTTGAGGCTTTTCTCGATGGTGAGAAGATAACCTCCATACGAAATTACTCTCAAGAAGAATTAGCAGAGAATTATCCTTTCAGAGAATATGGAGATGCTGTAAAGGATGGCATTCGATTCAGGGTCTATGATACCGATAATCTTGTTGAGATGGACGGTCTCAAGATCTTTGAATATGTTATCTGCTACCAGGATGGAAGATCTAGGACCATTACACGAGATTTTGATTTTAGTGAAAACACCGAAAGATATCCCCGTAATATATCTATTTCCTACCAGGAAACAAATGGTGAAATCGAGCCTTTAACCCCCTTACTTCCAGAATCTCTCGAAAAGGTCTTCTTTGATTGGGATAAATGTCTTGAAGGAGATCGTTATGGGGATGCCTTCTGCAAAGTGGATGTTGAGAAAAATGATATGTGGTTTGGAGGTATGGACGATCTTATCGATTCTGGTGGAGGTTGCTGTGATTGGTTCATCACCGATGGAACAGTAAGTTCTTCAGATATTTGGGATACACCTGAAGAGATGTCTGGCTGGCAAAGAGGAGATATCAGTCTGGTTCATGAGTATGAGAACAACACCAGGTATGTGGCCAGATTTCCGGTTGCAACTAGTCTGGAACCTTTTCCAAGAAAAGTCAGGATAAGTGATGTTGATTATCCTGATATGGGTTCTGATATTTTTAACATAAGGGTTTATGTGGATTATCCTTTTCCTGGGATCGATATTGAAAATGTCCAGTTTTATGTAACATGTCCAGAGCTTGGGATAGTATCTGAGGAACTGGAGAGTATACGGGAATATTCCTGGGGTCGTAAATATCAGCATCTTTTTTCGATAGACCCGGATTCTGTTTATGGCAGAACTCTAAATCTCCACATTGACTCATCACAGAACAATTCATGGGATTATGTTTTTGATCTGACTTCTATTCTTCACAGGCCTGATCTTGATTTTCTTGAGTATTCCTATTCTCTTGATGGTGCAAATTGGAATGAATTGACGGTTTCAAGGGATTTCAATGGAGATCAGACTTTTCTGGAGAATGTCCCTAACTCGAAGGATCTTTTATTCAGGGTTTATTATCCCTCTCCAAACTCTGAACACGCTGCTTCACAAACCGACTTTTACTGTTACAGCTGGGAATTGAACTATTTTTACTTTGAAACATATGAAAAAATTATGCTGAATGGTGACAGGTGGGAAAGTATCTGGAATTTACCTACAGAGAAGGTCTTGAATTATGATATAGAATCTTTCGTCAAGCTCTGGGAAGACGAAGATCAGAATAATTATTTTGCCTATAACCCAAAAATTAAAGCAAGAACACAAATTTATGATGAAGGAATCTGTTTGAAATTTCTTAATCTTGTAGAGAACAGATATTATTCATGGGAAGAAAATCCTTCTCAAACTGATCAATGGAATGTGGAATTTAATATTGAACAAGATGATCCACAAAGAGTTTTTCTTGATTCTTCAATTACCTCCCCCTGGTCAGAAATTCTTCAGGAAGGTGATTCATGGAGATCTGTTCCCCTTACATTGACCCCTTCAGATGGGAATGTGTACCCAGTTCATTTCTATACAGATTTAGATAATATTGGTCCGGGTGACCAGGGAATATACGATCTTCACTGTTACGAATCTAACCTGAATGGAATTGAAATGCATACCTATTATTCCATTGATCCTTACATTGCTCCTGAAGAGGTAGCTGAAAGGGGAATAGAATTTACTGGAATGTCTATACCTTCAGATGCTCGTTATCTGGCAGTTGAAATTTCTAATTTGCCATCTGAGTGGTGTTTTGGCAATAATTTACACAGCAGTTGTATCGGTGGCCAGTATCTTGTGGATGGTGGAAATTGGGAATTGATTGATGATTCATGTCGTTTAATATTCAGGCCAGAAGAAGAAAACAGTCGACATCTTGCTGTTTTTGATCTTCAGCAACTTCCGGAAAATTGGTCTCAATTATCATTTTCTCAGGGTACTGGTTCGAAAAGTGAACTTTATCAACTAATTAATCATTACATCTTTCGAAAAGGAGATTCACTTCCCCTTCCGATAAATAATTACGGTTTGACCAGAATTAGAGAAATTCCATTAAGGGGCGAACCTTATTATTACTGGATACTTCGAGGCATCGATGTTTCTTCGGGAGATGAGTACATCGATTCCATTAAGATAGAGGGTCCTGGTATAGAACAAGGTGTAAATGACAACCTTAACTTCTTTTCAGACATTCCCTACTGGGATCTTTATGATTTGCCCACCTGGGAAACAGCAGACTCGCTTAAGAGTTCTGCTGATCCGGATGGTTTCCTTCGATATATTCTTAAATTGAAGATGAAAGATGGCACTGCAAGGCAGGGTTTGGTTGAAGTGGATGTCAGTTCAATTCAGGACGACGATTATGATCCATATCTGGACATGATCTCAGTTATAAGAGAAGGAGTTGAACTTAATAGAAATGTCAACTCCCTGGAAGGGAGTAATGTACAGATCCTTGACCCTACAAACATGACAAATGATTTCTATTTGAACTGGGGGGATGCTGTTTCTGGAAGTGGATTGGATTTTTGGAGAATCAGGGGAAGGCTCTGGTCTTCCATCTGTCTTCCTTCAGGAAGACATGAACGCTTACAGAATAGCATTTCAGGCCTATCTCAGAATTCCTATACTCTTAATATGAATACGGGAGCTCTTAGAAGCGATCCCCAGATAATTGCTGATTGGAGAGATTGGTTTATCAGATCCGGATATGTCCAAGTATTTCTTTCCGATTCCTTAAAACCCTGGGTTAGTGCAACTATAAATGTTCAGATAATGCCTGATTTTATTACTTCAGGTTGTCAAATTGTTCACGCAAAGATATATCGAGATTCTGGAGATCATTTGAGTTTTGGATCTCCTTCAATCGAAAAGGGTTTCATAATTGATGGAAATGCAGAACAGAGTGATATTCCGGGTAAGACCATAACTAATGTGGAAACTACAATTGCCGGTTTACCACTGACAAACACCGGTTCAGGAAATAATTGGCATTTTGAGACAGAATCTCCTCTTGTAGGAGATTCACAACTGGTTGAGTCAACAGTGTATTATCAGGATGGCACATCCAGGACTATGTCCTATGATTTTAATACCACAACGGATGAATCCCTTTTTGCGGATATTTGTGAGATTCAATACAAGCTTGATAATCAGGATCAATATCAGGATATTATCCCCCGTATTCAAAAGGACGTAAGTAGTTTCAGTTACAGCTTTGAAGAAAAGGATATATCCCCGACAGGTTCAGAGGCATTTGCCTGTACCAATGATTCTTTTACAACAATTTCAGCTTTTGAAGATGTTGATGGAGATACCACAGAACTGACATCTTCCCAGGTATGGTCTGATCATGGATTTGACAGATCTAACTGGGAGAGCGAAAAATTGGGGGTAAGCTGCAATTATTTTAATTCTTTTATTTATTCTACGGTTTATGAAGTTTTACCTCCTTTTAACCAGTCTCCATACATCAGTGCCACTATTTCACCGTTTGGTGGTGCGTCAGGTGTAAGTATCTATCCGGAACTTTCCTGGAGCGCCTCAGACCCTGAAGGTCTCGACCTGACACATAAACTCTATTTCGGCAGTTCAAGCACACTTGATGAAAATGATCTTATATATACCACCACAGTTCCTTCGGGTACAACTGTTAATTATGATACCCTGCATCTCCAGCCTGACAGTACTTATTACTGGAAAGTGACAGTTTCTGACGGGGAGAATGAAATAGTCAGTTCTATTTTCTCTTTCTCCACGGTCGATGAAGAACTGTTGTATGAAGCGGATTGCACAAATTCTTCAGGCGATGGCCTTATCTCAACTGACATATGGGCATATTCCCTCGGTGATACAGGTTATGTAGATAAACCCCTGGAATTGCTCAATTATGATTTTGGGATATGCCATGGATCAGAAATTTATGAATCGACGGTATCTTCTTTCTCAGATGAAGTTCTTGAAGATATCCTGTTTGAAAACGAACCACTTGCAGACTCATTTCAATTCTTCGAATATGAGTTCAAAACCTCTCAGATATCAGGATTCAACGAATTATTGGCTGCACCGGCAGAGCTTAGTTTCTGTTTGAATTCAGAAACAGTTGGACAGGAATGTATCGATGCAATCTCCTCTGATTATGCTGCATCGGGAGACCTTGCAATAGCTATATTCAGAAATATAAGGATTTATGCTGTTACATCAGATGATCTGGGACAAACGCAGTTTATCGATCTTGCAGCTCTTGCTGAGCCGGAAATTACGGATGAGGAACAACTGATCAGATTCTTTGACGTCTGGGAAGAACCTTCAGGTGAGGGCTATTTTTTAACCGTACCTCTGGTGGTAGTTGATGAAGCTTACCCTTCAAATCCATTACAGACAGTGGATAACGATTTCGAAAGCTATTTCATACTCTTCGATGGAGAGAAAAACCAAAGCTTCGAAGGAATTCTGGTGCTGGCCAACTTTATCAACAAATCGGGACCGGGTAATACCATACTGAGGCTTTATCCTGAAGAAATTACAGTAGGAATAGGGCAGAGTTTCGATCTCGTACTCTACCTGGACACCGGAGAAGAAGAAGTTAACGGGATCAGTGCCTTTCTTGATTTTGATCCTTCTTTAATGAAAGTTGGAGAAATAGACATGGGAGATTCTTTTGATCTTCCCTTGCCTAAAAGTTACGATAATCTTCTGGGACATGTAGATATCAACGAGGGAACAGTAACTCAACCCTATCCTTCCGGACATATCATGATATCCACAATCCATTGTTCTGCTTTGGATACAGTGTCATCCGCAGATATTACCTTTTCATTTGATAACAATCCACTTAACTACAGGAAGACAGAAGTATCAAGAGAAGGAGATCAGCTTCTGGGTTATGTAAAGGGAAGTTCAGTCACTATAACAGAGTGCATACTTTCCGGGCAGGTATCCTATCAGGGACGATCACAGGGCGAAAAGTGGTCTCTTCCGTTAGTGGTACAGGTGAAATCAGCAGAAGGTCAGCTGGAGACTCTTGAGGTTACAACGGACCAGCAGGGAAGATTCAGCATTACCATTTCTCAGCCAGGAGAATATCAGATAGCTGTGAAACACTCCCATACATTACAGAATGTAACGGAAATTACAGTTTGTCCGGGAGAGAACTACTGTGAACTTGGCTTACTTAGAGAAGGAGATGCCGATAACAACAATAAAGTAGATATAGTGGATTTCAGCATCCTTGCGGCTTCTTTCAACAGGGGGGCTGGGGCGCCATCCTTTGATGAAAGGTCAGATTTCAATATGGATGGTTATGTTAATATTCTCGATTTTACTTTATTGGCGGACAGCTTTAACAATGGTGGGGAAGAGATCCAGTAAAAGAATCTGTCCATAAAAAATAAGGGGTTGACTTTATGTTTAATCTACAGGAGAGGTCGTTGTTCAACCATCTGATAATAAGTATTTTTATAATTTTGCTCTCTTTTGGAGTAGCTCAGGCTGGTGATTTTGGCACTGCGCCGATCAATCCCGAGTTCTTACAATATGT
>CAZFJG010000101.1:0-5891 GCA_964519285.1 uncultured Synergistales bacterium
AAAGGGAGAAGAAGCTTTACAACGGTTTCGAAAAGAAGGAATAGAGGCAGAGATAATAGGAGAGTTCACGGAAGGCCGGGGGAATGTCCCTTTTTCTGCAAAAGAAGAACTATGGAGGGTTCTGGATATTGATCTTTCAGGTCAGGAAGGAACAAAAGAATGAAAAAAGATATCTATCGGAAAAGGTTGAATTCTCTGAGGGAAAAAATGAAGGAGGAAGGTACTGACGCATTTTTTGTCTATGTCAATGAAGGATACAACTGGGAGAATGCCTATTATCTCTCGGGGTTCAGGGGGACGAGCTGTTCACTCCTTTTGACATCGGAGAGAGAATATCTTGTCACTGATGGAAGATATTTGCAGCAGGCAAATGATCAGTCTGATTTTAAGGTGGTTGACCAGGGTAAAAAAGGTATGGCCAGTGCACTGCTGGAGCTTATTCTGGAAATAGGGCCCAAGTGTACTGGCTTTGAAGGAGACCGTGTTCCAGAGAGCTTCTTTCGAAAACTTCAAAGACCTGAGTTGAAATGGAAAGATCTCTCCCATGTTCTTCCACATCTTCGTCGGTTCAAGGATGAAAGTGAAATAGAGAACATAGGGGTTGCTGCAGATATTGCATCCCGGGCATTTGAAAAGACCCTTGAAGCTGTCTGTGAGGGTATCAATGAAAGCAGTTTCTCCAATCTTCTTGAATACAACGTCAGGGAGGCGGGTGCAGAATGTGGCTGGCCGGGACATGGCTTTGTTGTAGTGTCGGGGGAAAGGTCATCCATGCCTCATGGTGCTCCTACCGGGAAGAAGATCATGTCAGGTGAATGGGTAACAGTCGATTTTGGTGCTACATACAACGGATATATTTCTGATATAACCAGAAACTTTGTCATCGGGAGACCAGCTAACAAGATGATAGAACTCCACGATCTTGTTATCCGGGCGCATGAAGAAGCTGCAGCTTTATTGAGGCCCGGAGTAAAATGCAGTGATATCGATTCAGTCGCGCGTAGTATTATAAGCGAGGCAGGTTATGGCGGGTTTTTCAACCATGGACTGGGTCACGGGATCGGCCTCGAGATACACGAAAGGCCAAGACTCTCTTCTGCTTCGGAGGATGTTCTTTATCCCGGGGATGTTGTAACAGTTGAACCGGGAATATACATCCAGGGATTGGGCGGAGTGCGAATTGAAGACGATTATCTTGTAACTCCAGAGGGAGCAGATTGTCTAACCGGAAAGTTAAAAAGGAGAATGGTTTCTATTTAAGGAAACAGGCGGGGAATAAAGAGTTCTGTTCTGTTGTGTTGCTCTGCTGAAATGATTATAATATTAAAGTAAGCCAGAGCAGTATAATATTAGGGAGGTATGTGAAATGGACAAATATCGTTGCACTGTTTGCGGTTATATCTACGATCCTGCCGAAGGAGATCCTGATAACGGAGTAGAGCCGGGTACTGCCTGGGAAGATGTCCCCGAAGACTGGCTTTGTCCTGTATGTGCAGTAGGAAAGGATATGTTTGAGCCGGAATAGTAAAAGGTCCCGCTTACTTTGAACAGGGCTGATCCCAAAGGACAGCCCTGTTCTCGTTGAAAGAACGGTATTCTGGATTTTGGAAAAAGAAGGCTTCTCATGTCAAGATCTCTAACTTTGGCTCTAATTATTTTTACAGTAGTTTTTCATGCAGCCTGTCCAGCAACCGGTATGTCATCCTACAGTTTGACTGACACTGTTGTTGCAGGCATGGATCCTAAATTCAGACCTTTTTCCTTTAAAACAGCAGATAAAAAAATTGCAGGTTTTGATGTGGATTACCTCAGCTATCTTGCCGGAAGAGCAGGAATAAAGCTCAGGATAGTAGAGGTGCCCTATGACGATCTTTTAGCTTCTGTCTCCGGGGACAGGATCCAGATAGCCTTTGTGGGTATGTCAGATATTAACCTGGAAAACAGTAGACTTACCCTTTCGCAAGAATACTACATTATACCCGATGCAGCTGTTACAAATTTAAAGAATAAACAGATAGAGACCATCAAGGACCTTTCCGGAAGAACTGTCTCCGTACTGAGTGATACAATAGAGGAAAGGTTTCTTCCTTCTATTGTATCCTGCAACATCCTGTCCAGTCGAAAGGCCACTGTTGTGCTGGATAAAGTCCTTACGGGCAAAGCTGATGTTGCTTTTCTTGACTGGGGACTTTCCCGGGATCTCCTCCGCTATGATCAGAATTATATTGGGAAATTAAAGATTGCCTTTGAGGTAAGAATACCTTGTAAGGGTATGGTTATGGCCATTGCAAAAGATAATGTTGATCTTTTGAGAATTATTAACGAGGGGATAGAGGAACTGTCAGGTAATGGCATCATGGAAATGCTTGAAAAAAAATGGTTCAGAAATGAGCCGGATGGATTGCCTGATTCCTTTGTTACCGGCTCCCTTCAATAAGATGTCCTGGATATTCTCAGACTGAAATTCTGAGGTTGTTGCTTACAAATGGGTATTGTTTAAGCAGCTATCTCATATTTAAACGAAAGGAAGGACAAGATGAGCAAAAACTGGTTATCACGTTTTTTAAAAGAAGCATGGATATGGTTCAGAGCTTTTTCTTTCGGAGTTTTTATCGATAAAAGGATGGCAGTAGTTAGAAAAGAAGCCTATGACGAATACGATAATCTTCTTCTGCTTTTGTACAGTGACTTCCTTGGTATACCCAACCCTATCTCATATTACATGCTGGAACTTCTTCCTTATCTTGCAGATGAGATGGAACCATGGGAGCGTAGGATTCAGAACAGGAAATTTATCGCGCCAGAAAAAGCTGCGCAGTATGACTTTGACTAAGGAGATATGAAATGACAGACAATACTAAAAAATTCATTTTTTTTGGAGGAAAGGGCGGAACTGGCAAAACTACCTGTGCTGGTGCTTACGCGCTCAAGAAGTCCAGGGAGGGTAAAAATGTACTTGTTGTATCCACAGATCCCGCTCACTCCCTTGCTGACGCTTTTGGCAAGGACATAGGTTCTGAAATAGTTCAGCTCACTGACAGGCTCTGGGGACTGGAGATAGATGCTGAACTCGAAGCAAAAAAATACATGAAAAGTATACAGGATCAGATGCTGAATATTGTCAGTGCAGGAATAGTTGAGGAAATAAAAAAACAGCTTGAGATTGCCTATATGTCACCAGGAGCAGAGGAAGCAGCCATATTTGACAAGTTCATAGAGGTTATGCGCATGGCTGGAAATTCTTATGACATGATAGTCTTTGATACCGCACCAACAGGTCATACCCTGCGTCTCCTGACACTTCCGGAGATCCTTGGAGCCTGGATAGAGCATCTGATCAACAGGCATGAAAAGTCAAGACAACTGATGAAAATGTCGGCTCGGTATGATGAGATTCTCAAAAAGAAACTTGAGGACGATCCCATAATACAGATACTGAACAAAAGGAAAGAACAGTTCAGTTTCGGACGTAAGATGATGACAGATCCGGAGCTGACGGAGTTCTACTTTGTCCTTAACGCGGAAAAGATGCCAATACTGGAGACGGAAAGGGCTATAAAGTTCTTTGGCAGGTTTTCCATTCCTGTTGGTGGGATAGTAGTGAACAAGATAATACCGAAAGAGGCTGGAGACTTTTTTGAGAAGAGGAGACAAGCCCAGGAAAACTATCTCGAGGATATTAAAAGCAGATTTGGACAATATCGCATAATACAATTGCCCATGCTTGATTCCGATATTCAGGGAATGAAAGAGATAAGCAACGTCGCAGATATTTTTGAATCACTTGATTAAAAAGAGAAATCCCAGTTCTGGTGACACCTTCTACAGGTTGTTTTCAAGAAGGATAGTGCCGGCCCGGGTCAGTTCGTCCTGACTCAGGCTGGTGCTTTCTATACATAAAACCCTTTCTTTTCCTGCATCAATAGCAAGGGCTTTTCCTATATAAGGGTATACTTCCAGAAGAGCTCTGTGCCCCGAAATTACAAGAGTCTCATAGGTCGCTCCAAAACCGAGAGGCCTGTCGTCAGTTTTTATATCTCCGGATGGTATGTAGAGTGGGCCAGGACCAGGGCCTTTAAATAAATGGACAGTCATTGTTTCAGTAGTCCCTGTTCTTGTCATAACCGCCATTTCCCATGAGCCGTAATTTCCTGAAGGGGCATTGAATTCCTTCAGAACCCTCTCAGTAATCTTCCATCCTTCGATATCGGATATTGAGCTAAGAGAAAACTTATTCTGTTCAGCTTGCAGAGGTGAAAGGGCAAACAGCAGGATAATAAAAGCTGTAAATACATATTTTTTCAAGTAAATCCCTCCATTTATCATCCTGATTCTACAATTTATCAGTATGTCTCTTTAAAACAAGACAAGACCATGGATATGAGTTTATCCTATATGTAAAAACCTTTCAAGATATAATGACCTCTGTGTATGCCATTGTGCCTCAAATCAGTTAAAAAGTATGCGTTAACTGTACATTTGTTCTATAATATGTTTTCTGGAACAGCATAATCATAAATTTGCAGGTGTTTTTGGAGGTTTAATCCGCATGACAAGCTTTGCTCTTAAGGTATATGGATGTCAGATGAACGTTTATGACTCCGATAAAATTCGAACATCCCTTGTTAACAAAGGATGGAAGGAAGTAAATGAAGATAAAGCTGATATTGTTATCTACAACGGTTGCAGCATAAGGCAGAAAGCCGAACACAAAGTATGGAGTCATCTTGGAAGGCACAGGGAAAGATGGGAGAAAGAATCCCGACCACTGGTGGCTGTCACCGGTTGTATTGCCCAGAATACCGGAGAAAGCATGATGGAAAGATTTCCCTGGGTAAAGCTTATATCCGGCCCAAGGCATATAGGTTACCTCCCTTCTGCTCTGGAAAAGGTCCTCTCTGGTGGAGATGAGATAAAACTTCTTGACGATGGAAGATCCTTCGACGATCTCCATGAGTTCCCTCTTGAGAGAGAGACTCCCTGGAAAGCTTTTGTAACTATTGCCCATGGTTGTGACAATTACTGTACATACTGTATAGTCCCCTTTGTCAGGGGAAGGTTTCTCTCCAGAGAACCCTCTGATATCATGACAGAAGTGAATGCTCTTGTAAAAAGCGGAGTAAAGGAAGTAACTCTTCTCGGACAGAACGTGAACAGTTACGGTACTGATTTTCCCAGTGGGTACAGATTTTCAGACCTTCTCGCTGATTTATCTAATAACAGGGATCTGAAACGTCTCCGTTTTGTCACATCCCATCCTAAAGACTTTACCCGGGATATTGTTGATGTAATGAAGGAAAAATCAGTAATATGTCCCTCAATAAATCTCCCCATCCAGTCTGGAAGTGACAGGATACTGAAAAGGATGAACAGGAAATATACTTTTGAGGAATATGCTGAAACAGTATCCATAATAAGAGGGAATTTGCCAGAGTGTGGTCTCACAAGTGACCTTATTGTAGGGTTTCCCGGTGAGACAGAAGAAGATTTCAGGGAATCCCTTAAAGCCATAGAGACTTTTCGATATGACCAGGTACATACTGCAGCTTATTCTCCCAGAGAAGGTACAGCTGCTGCACGAATGGAGGACCAGGTACCGGACCAGGTCAAAAAGGAAAGGCTTGCTATCGTAAATGAGAGGCAGGCCGAGATAGCACTGGAGATAAACCGTAACCTTGAGGGTCGGGAATTCATTATACTTGTGGATGCTATCGCAGAAAAAGGAGGAGCGCATCTGCTCCAGGGGAGGACAACTACGGACAAGGTGGTTATTCTTGAAGGTCCTTCTGACCTTAAAGGTTCACTTGTCAGGGTTCGGATCAAAAAAGCTGAATACTGGTGCCTCAGGGGTGAGTTAATTGAAGTTGTTCCTGATGAAAAGATCTGACAGG
>CAZFJG010000102.1:0-5854 GCA_964519285.1 uncultured Synergistales bacterium
CCCTTAGCTTGGGAAGCTAATGCTCTACCAGCTGAGCTATGTCCGCTTCTGAGGAATAATTATATATAGCAAATAAAAGATTTGCAACATCCATGTGAAAAAGGCATTCTATTGTTATTCAAGCAGTATTTGCGAAAAAAGAGATATTATTAAAAGTTATGGAAAGGCGTAGAAGCAGTATCCTGAAGATAGGATTTTACCTTGCCCATCCCTATCATTCATGGGAAAAAGGTCTTAATGAGAATACCAATGGTTCGATCCGGCATTACTTTCCCAAGGACATGAGCTTTGACAGTATAACAGATGAGGATGTAGCTTTTGTGATGGACCGATTGAATGACAGACAATGAAAAAGTCTGGACTATGCAACACCTGATGAAGTCTTTTTTGGAGATAAAAATGTTAAGATCAGATAATCAACCTGAATTGAACTTAGAAATTGAAACCAAGGATTATAAAACCTGTTTTATAGAGAAAACACTGTTTTTGACAAAGAATCATATGAGATATTACTACAGAAATTTCAATTTTCCTTTTTCGACATCAAAACTACAGTTTCAACGTGACAAGTCTGGGGAAACATATCAAAAGGTCTTATACGGGAAAATCTATAACCATTTTCAGCGAGTATTGCACAGTCTCTTGCCAAAGTTGAAGGATTACATGAAACATACACTACTTCAGGTATTCCACTTTCAGAAATATAATCAATTACATCCCGGTGACATCCGGCTCTTGGCGGGTCCAGAACAACCGATGAGAATTCTTCTTTTCTCAGATTCTGAAGGAGTTTTTCCGCTTTTTCCGTATGTATGCTGACGTTTTTAATTTCATTTCTTTCGAGATTCTTTTTCATGCTTTTTGCTGAACTTTCCCAGCTTTCGACAGAACAGACCTTTTTAGCCTTTTCTGAAAGAAAGACAGTGAGAGCTCCAGCACCACTATATAGCTCCAGGACATTTTCCTGACCATCTTTTGAGATCTGATCCGCGGTGAAGGAAAAAAGATGGATAGCCTGATATGAATTCACCTGGAAAAAAGAAGTTGACTCATATTCCAGCAATTTATCTTTAAGCTTTTCTGTAAGGAAATCATCTCCGTATAGACACAGGGACCTGTTCCCAATTATTCTGTTAGTTTTATCAGGATTAACGTTAACTGTTACACCCTTAACTGAGGGAAATAAGGTAGCTATATCATTTGCTGCCTCTTCCAGCATTCTGCTCCATTTTTTTCCAGGCAATTCTTTCAATACGATACATAAGACAATATCACCTGTAAAGGATCCCTTCCTCATAATTATATGTTTCAGCAGTCCACTATGAGTTTTCTCGTCATAACCTGGTATTTTAAATTTTTTCAGTCTGCTGAAGACAACCTTTGCTACGTCGTTAAGAGAATCTTCAAGGACTGGACAATGCTCCACAGGGATCAAATGATGAGACCCCCTCTGGTAAAAACCTCTCTCTACAGTATGTCCTTTTTTTCTTGCAGGAAAAGAAGCCTTATTCCTGTAGTTCCATTTTACTGGACTGGGAACACATTTTTCGACTTTAGAAGAGATATTGAGATGTCCTATCCGTTCAAGAGCATCAACAAGAATATTTCCTTTTAACTCAAGCTGGAGTTCGTAGCTGCAATGCTGCAACTGGCATCCCCCACACTTGCCGTACAGAGGACAGTGCGGAACAACTCTCTTTGGATGCTTCTCCAGGATTTTTACAAGCTCGCCAAGGGCGTACTGTTTTTTTTCTTTTTTGACAATTGCCTCAACCTTTTCACCCGGCAAGGCACCATTAATGAAAAAGATTTTACCGTCTGGAAGACGAGATATACCCTGTCCAATACTATTGACTGCGGTCACCGTTACTTCCACTGGTTGATTATTCAAATACGTCATTAATAATTTTCCCATTTCCTTGTATTATTATGCTCAATATGATAAACGGGAGACCCCATAAAAGCGAGACCCCCGTTTATTTTTTTGAATATTATTATCAGATCTGTTCTAAAGATGCAGGCTTTCCCTGAACATGCTGTATCCTTCTTCAAAAGCCTTTGTGTTCAGTTCTTCAGTACCCTTTGGAACTGTATCCAGTATTGCTTTTTTAACTGCTTCGGGGCTAAGAACGTTATCCAGCTCAAAGACCCTTGCAACACATCCAAGAGCAACCATGTTAGTGACAATTTCTCTTCCGAGTTTTTCTCTTGCAGTTCTCACTATTGGAAGATAATAAAGATTGGCGTCTACCCTGGGAAGTGTATGTACGTAGTAATCATCGCAAACAACCCTTCCACCTGTTATGGTGTCACCAACATATTCACATGCCTGCTGTGTCAGAATTATTTGAAGGTTAGGAGCAATAACCTTTGGATAATCTATTTCTTCTGTTGAAATAATAACCTGGGCCTGGGACTTGCCACCCCTTGCCTCAGCTCCATAGGACTGAGTTTGGGCTACGTAAAGTCCTTTTTCGTAAATTGCAGCAGCCTGGGCAGTTACAAAGGCAGCAAGGATATTTCCCTGACCTCCTGAACCAGCAAATCGAACTTCATAGCGGGTTCTCATTATTCTGCCCCCTTTACTCTTTCCACAAGCTCACTATATTGCTCAGTGAACTCGGGAGATTTTATATTTATAAACTCTCCTGTTACAAATTTCCCCTGCAGCTCTTCAGGACTCATTTCCTTGGCTTTTTGAACGCTGATACTGGTCTCTTTAAGACGGTTTATGTTTTCAATGGGAGTCCTGCAGGCATTTCTTCTTCCGTACTGAGTATGACAGTAGGAAAGTATCTCTACCACTGAAAAACCATTGTGCTCAATTCCATCTTTTATGAATTTTTCACACTGCACGGGATTGGCAACTGTACCTCTCGCAACAAATGTAGCACCAGCTCCCTCGGCAAGCTTGCATATGTCAAAGGAAGAATCAAATACTCCATAAGGTGCAGTTGTAGCCCTCGCCGTCTTGGGAGTTGTTGGAGAGGCCTGGCCTCCAGTCATCCCGTAAATATTATTGTTCATAACAATTGCAGTTATATTAATGTTCCTTCTGCATGCATGAATAAAATGGTTACCTCCAATAGCTGAACAGTCACCATCTCCCATAACATCTATAACTGTCATTTCAGGCTGTGCAAGCTTAATACCTGTAGCAAAGGCAAGAGACCTTCCATGAGTTGAATGAACTGTACATGCATTGATGTATCCAGGCATCCTGCTTGAACAGCCAATACCGGAAGCGATCACAGTCTGATCCGGCTTTTTATCCAGGGTGACCAGGGATCTGAGGAGGGCATGAAGAATAATTCCATGGCCACACCCGGGGCACCACATATGCGGGAAGAACTGAGTTCTTAACCAGTTGACTACTTCTTTACTTGGCATGTTATACTACCTCCTCAATTGCACGGAGGATATCTTCAGGTGTAAAGAGTTCTCCGTTAACTAAAGATTTTTTTATAACCTTGGCCTTGCCGTGGACAGCTCTCTCTACTTCAAGAACCATCTGTCCGCAGTTCAATTCAGGAACTATAATTGTCCTGGCTTTTTTTGCGATCTGATATATTTCCCTGTCAGGAAAAGGCCAGAGTGTAACAGGCTTGAAATGTCCAACCTTTATACCTCTTAATCTGGCATCCTTGACAGCTCTTAAGGCTGACCTTGCTACACTGCCGTAGGAAAGGACCACTACCTGTGCGTCATCCACTTCATAAGCCTGGTATTCTACTATGTCGTCCCTGAACCTGTCGATCTTTCTAACCAGTCTCGTGATATTCTTTTCAACATCTTCTTCCTTGGCAGATGGAAAACCGAAATCATTATGGGCAAGTCCCGTAACATGCCATTTATAACCATCTCCAAATCTCGCCATTGACGGAATGTCATCTTCGGGGTCAGCCTTGTAGGGAACAAAAGAACCCGGAGAGACAGATGGCTTTTTCCTTTCATACAACGGGTAGGACCCCTTAGATGGAAGAAAGACCTTCTCTCTCATATGCCCAAGTATTTCATCGCTCATTATCAGAACAGGCTGTCTGTATCTTTCAGCAGCATTGAAAGCTTTAATAGCTATCTCATAACATTCCTGGACAGAAGAAGGAGAATATGCAATTGTCCCATGATCTCCATGACATCCCCATCTTGCCTGCATTACATCCATCTGGCTTATTTTGGTAGGAACACCTGTAGAAGGACCGCCTCGCATAACATCTACAACGACAAGAGGTACTTCCGCCATGTAGGCAAGGCCAAGATTCTCCTGCTTAAGTGATATTCCGGGACCAGAAGAAGCTGTCATTGATTTGAAACCTGCGATAGAACCTCCAATTGCTGCTGCAATGCTTCCAATTTCATCTTCCATCTGAATGAATTTACCCTCGAGCCTGGGTAATTCCTTTGCCATCTCTTCCATAACGTCCGTGGAGGGCGTTATGGGATATCCTGCAAAGAATCGACATCCTGCTGCAAGGGCACCCTGGGCAATAGCCTGATTACCTTGCCAGAAAGCAGTCTTAGCCATTATGATCTTCATCTCCCTTCTTCTTTTCCAGTATAGTTATAGCAAGATCTGGACAGATATTTTCACACTGCCTGCAACCTATACAATCATCTTCCCTCGCTGGAAATGCATTGAGCCTCTCGTTTAACTCTAGTACTTTTTTGGGGCATATCTGAACACAAAGGTTACACCCTTTACACCAGCTGCTGTTTACAGCTACAGTAAATTTCTTAGACATTTATTCCCCTCCAGAAAAAGAATTTTTTTGATCCAGAACAATATTATTACTATTCTTCTCAAGATTCGTTTTTTTAATTCTATAAACAGAATAAAGCTTATTTTATATTTTTACAAGTCTTGTTATGCGCAATTTTAAAAATTGAGTTTTTTTAAATCACAGATATTACTAAACATTTCTTTTAATAATTGGATTTAAATATGCCTTTTTGTTAATTTATGATGCTGTTTTTAACTGGTTTGAGGGTCTGCCAGGTATAAAGGCCTGATCTGGTCAGGCAAAAGGGATCTTTCAGCTTTAGCATTACCTTTCGCTGCTACTGTGATCCCTCTGGAAATAGATGCTTTTATCATAGAAATACCAGTATTAGATAGTATTTTTCCGGTTTTTTCCGGCTCTGTTGTATAACATGAGATGGTCGGCAGATCTAAAAATGAGGTAATATGGAAAGATAATTCCTCAGGATAATATTGCCCCGGCCCTGTTATCAGAAAATTTTTTTTGTAGACAGCTGCAAAAATTTTATTTTTACCACTTGGTATTGCTGATATCGAAAATGTTCCCTCCGGCAGGCCCTGTGGAATAAGAGTTTCCAGACTCGAAAGGGTTACCACCCGGATGTTTAACCCTGTAGCAATTGCAGAAGCATAAGACATCCCAACTCTGATCCCGGTAAAATATCCGGGACCTGATGTTACTGAAATTAATTCCAGATCTTCAAGATTTTTTCCACAATTTTGCAGCAAATCAGAGACAAGAACAGGTAAAAGAGATGCCTGGTTACGACCAGATTTTATGTTAATCTCTCCCAATGGTAAACCATCCTCTACGAGACCTGTATTTGTCCAACCTGAACAGCAATCTATTCCAAGAACAAGACTCATTTACTCTCTCCCGACTTAATAAAAGTAATCAATTTTTCCATTTTCTTTTTAGCTTCAAAACCTTCACTGTTAAAGGATATAAGCCTTCTCTCCAGTTCATATGAAAACAAAGAGCTGTTATTTTCGAAAGTATCGAACTTGATATTGATATCCCAGAAATTATCGAAATCATAATCTTCAAGTCTTTCAGGCCATTCTAAAAGGATAAGAAAACCATTGGCAAGATAG
>CAZFJG010000103.1:0-5802 GCA_964519285.1 uncultured Synergistales bacterium
ACCAGAGAGGAAGAGACGTTTTTCAGCTATTCATCTCTGGAATAAGGGTCTCCCTGGTGGTAGGTCTTTCGGCTACTTTGATCGCTACATTGACAGGGTTGTCCCTGGGATTGATAAGCGGCTACGCCGGAGGGATCATAGATGCTGTCATAATGAGGATTGTGGACATTCTTCTTTCCATTCCCACTTTACCGATCCTGATGGCTCTCGCCGGCATATGGGGAAGGGGCCTGCTGCAGCTTGTCCTGATTCTCTCCCTTTTCTCATGGATGGGAACTGCAAGGACGGTACGTTCCATGACCCTTTCCCTTCGGGAAGCATGCTATATTGAAAACCTGAGATCCCTGGGAGCAAAGACATCCTACATTCTCTACAGGCACCTCCTCCCCGAGACCCTGCCACTTCTGCTGGCAAATATCGCCCTTGGCGTTCCCGGAGCGATCCTGGCAGAGGCGAGTCTTTCCTTCCTTGGCCTTTCAGATCCAAGGGTGATTTCCTGGGGCAGAATGCTTCACGAGGCTCATTCTTTTGGCGCTTTTTCGTCTGGAGCCTGGTGGCTCTTGATACCTCCCGGAGCCGGAATTGCATTTCTTTGTCTTGTCTTTCTTGATATCGGAAAATTCCTGGAGGAAATGGTGGACCCGAGACTCAAGGAGGGACAGTAGATGATAAGGATAGAGAACCTTTCTATATCCTACGAGGGAAGTCAGAGAAAGATCCAGGCTGTAAAAGATGTCTCACTGGACTTTCCCAAAGGTACTGTAACATCCCTTGTAGGGGAATCCGGCAGCGGTAAGACAACCCTTCTTATGGCAATACCCTCTCTTCTTCCTCCAGAAGCTAAGATCACCGGCAGGATAAGCCTGGATGGAGAAATAATCACAGGGTACAGTGAAAAAAAGCTTTCCTTAATACGATGGGAGAAGATGGCTATTGTTCCACAGGGTGCAATGAACTCTTTTACACCGGTGATCCGTATCGGGGACCAGATAGGGGAGGTTCTGTCCTGGCACCTGAAGTACGGACCCAGGAAGGTCAAAAAAAGAACGGAAGAACTGCTTGAACAGGCCGGCCTTTCTGGCGATTTTGCCAGGCGCTATCCCCACGAACTTTCCGGAGGACAGAAACAGAGGGCAGCCATAGCTATGGCAATGGCCTGTTCTCCAGGTTACATCCTCGCAGATGAACCTACCACAGCCCTTGACGTTATTACCCAGAGCCAGATAATGGATACCCTCGTCGAATGCGCAAGGGAGAGATCCGCAGGCCTTCTGCTCGTTACCCACGACATCGCCCTGGCATCCTGCGTTTCGGACAATATAGCCGTGATGAAAGACGGCAGGGTCGTGGAAACAGGTTCCCCTTCCTCGATAATCGAGGATCCCCGGAATGAACACACAAGGCTTCTTGTTGGATCCATCAGGGAGATAGAGGGGGTCACAAAGAGATGACCTCTATACCGGTATTGAAGACCAGGGACCTCAAGGTGACCTTCAGATCAAGAAAAGGTGATGTTGTGACAGCCATTGCCGGACTTTCTCTGGAGCTCGCCAGGGGATCCTCCCTTTCTGTCGTTGGGGAATCGGGTAGCGGCAAGACCACACTTCTAAGGTGCATAACCGCTCTTGAAAAACCTTCCGGAGGGACCCTGGAGATAGAGGGGAAAAATCCTTTTTCCTGTTCCGCCGAAGAGCTCATGAAACTTCGACAGAGGTGCGGCTACATTCCCCAGGATCCCTACGGCTGCATTCCTCCCACCCTGGGAGTAAAAGAAGCAGTAGAGGAACCCTTTGTCATTGTCAAAGGAAGAGTTAACCGCAAAGAAGGACGCAGAAAGTCGGAACAGCTGCTGTCGGAACTCGGACTTGAAGGGGAAAAACTTCTGTCATCTCGAATAAGGACCACCCTTTCCGGAGGACAGAGACAGAGGGTCTCTGTGGCAAGAGCACTGGTACTTGATCCGATACTTCTTATTGCCGACGAACCCACAAGCATGCAGGACGCCTCTACAAGGGGAGAAATCCTCAGGATCCTGAAAAAAAGGGTTAACAGCGGGATGTCCATGATATTTGTTACCCATGACCTTTTTTTGGCAAGAAGCGCCTCTGAAAATACCATGGTAATGTACAGGGGATATATGTGTGAGAGGGGAAATTCGGAGGAAGTTCTGCAGGATCCTCTACATCCCTACACAAGAGCACTGCACGAAGCTCTGCCGCGCCTCGGTGGATCTATAAGACCGCCCTCAAAGAATACTGACAAAACAGATGAGTACTCATTTATGGGCTGCCCCTTTCAGAAACTGTGTCCTGACAGCCACGACAGGTGTAGCTCTATGCCTCCCCTGAGAAATATCAACGGCAGGGAAGTGGCATGCTGGAAATATCTATAAATTGTCAGAGGGCTTCCCCTCTGGGAAACCCTCTGACAATGCCGTCATTGAAGAACATCAATATCTAAGAAGTGCTGCAACAAGACCATCTCCCGGAACTCTCTCCCCGGGAAGGGCAAAAACCATACCTCCGTTGTGCAGCGTATGATAGGCTGCCAGATCAAGAAGATCTACATCCCCGGATTCCCGTGTATCGTGAATCTCAACAGACCGGGTTTCAGGATCGAATTTCCCCCATTGGCGGGAACCTCTTGCCACAAAACAGGTCTGGATCCTTCCCTCTGTAGAAGCAGGAATTACGTATTCAAGATCAGAAGCCGTCATTTCAG
This sequence comes from uncultured Synergistales bacterium, assembly GCA_964519285.1. GTDB lineage: Bacteria > Synergistota > Synergistia > Synergistales > JAFGMB01 > CAZFJG01. Next base: position 2,722 of record CAZFJG010000103.1, read on the forward strand.
TACCTGCAAGTTCTTCGTACTGTTCTCTTGCCTTTTCCTCGTTGCCTCTGAAAACCGGATCCATTACCTCCATGGCTTTCTCGTGGATCTGATGTGACGTCATTGCGTCGAAGTTGCCCTTAAGGGATTCTTCCAGAAGACCTGGAAAAGTATTTACCTTTCTGTAAAGGGCTACCTCTTCCTCAACAGCTGCTACAAGCAGCGGCATGTCGCTTTTTTTTAAATATGCTGAAAGTGACCTGTCTATCATGCGGAAGAATTTCATCATATCCTCTTCCGACAGATCGTACCCTGCACCGTGGCCATGAACATAACCAGCCCGGCCTCCTGCTCCCTGGCCGGCGACCCTCTGGACGGTCTTTTCTCTGGCTTCATAATTAAGGGCATCCTTCATGCTCTTGGGCATTCCCTCAATTTCCAGAGGTGTCAGGGCATATCTTGAACCCCTGAAGAACCGAACCTTTTTCTGGCTGAGTGTCAACAGGTAGAACTGCTCCTCCCCACTGAAAAGCGCTATGAGGGGTTTGACGTGAAACCGGCCTGAGACCTGCACAATATCACTGACCTCAATGGGAAGCCAGAACTGTCTTGCCCCTGATGAAGAGAGAAATACCACCAGCGCAGAAGAGAGATTGTCCATAAAGGGAGTCTCTGTAACCATTTGACGAAGAGGCTTGAGAATATCCTCAGAATTTTTTTCATTCTCGTCTTTTCCCCTGATCATTTCATCTGCTTCTTTCAGGGCATTCTTAAGCTTGATCTGCATCTGGCGGGCTGGATCTCCGGAAGGAGGAATGGAAAGATAAATAGACACACACACTTTATCTTCAGTCTCCATAAGGGCCTTCAGTTCAGTTCTTGGAAGTATATTCATTAACTCAACCCCCTGCTCGAATGAGATTTTTGCATGTTGTCAAAGTTGTTGCCGAAACTGCCTTACCTCCTTTATTAAACAGGTTTTATCATGTTTTCCAATCATGATATCATACTTTTCTGCTACTGTTTCTTCTTGCTAAATTATAACATTTATTCCCCAGAGAAACACCAGTTTCAATTATATTTTTCAGGCTCCTTAATCCTCATTGTTAACTGTTGATCAATTTTCTCCCAGATATCCCAGAAAGCCTCTTATGCCGGATCGCAGAAAAAAGAGTTCTTTCTGCTGTACTTCACTGTCAAAGAAACTGAAGGTTGAGAGAAAACCGTCACTTGCCATCAGCAGCTTAAGAGCCAGTTCCACAGTCTCTTCTTCGTCCAGACCGGCAGTCTCCCTTTTTGCACCTTTAATAATATCCTTCCAGAGTTTCAGCTGTTGCATATGCAGGGACATGGCAAGACCTGGAAAGCGGGTGTATCCGTAATGGCTGTAACACATGATGGAACTCTCATATTCCATAAGTAAAGCCAGGGAGGAGATGGCAATATCCAGGTTAAACACCGGAGGAGAAGCCGGTGACATATATATAACATCCTCAAGTTCAGTTACCGGAGGCTGTACCTTACCAGGATCCCTGTCGCAACTGATCCAAAGGGGAAGCATATCTTTCCCAAGGATAACTCCTGCGGCCTCCCCCGGGAAAAAGACCCTTTCACCAGTGGCCTCGTATAAGTAAGACTGATGGTGAGAAGCATGACCCGGTGTCTGAAAAATGGTCAGCCCGGGGATCTCTATTTCATCGGAGTGGAAAGAATCCGCTGAAACGGCGAGAAGTTCTCCGAAAGTAACTGCCACTTCTCCCAGGGTCTTTACGCTTCCTTTCCATAGCCTTGAAGGATCCACAAGATGCTTTCTTCCCTTCCATGGCACAACGATCTTTGCATCAGGCCAGGTTTTCATCATGTGCCCTATTCCGCCTGCATGGTCGAGGTGGACATGGGTCAGCAGAATATAATCCAGTCTTTTTATGCCCCTCTCTTTCAGAACGTGTTCGAGAGCCGGATTTGAAACGGCAGGCCCGGGATCGAGCAGAAAGTTCTGCCCTCTTTCCCTGTCCTGAAGCAGCCATGATGTTATATGATGCTCAAATCCCGGAAGGGAAACCGGGAGGTCTATCATTTCAAGGACAAGTCCATCTTTTTCAATGACTTTATGTATGAGGTCACTTGCTTTCTTTCTTTCAAAAGTATCCATATTCCATCTGTCTCCTTTGTCAGTTCAATGATTTCTTCTACTCTCTATTTCCTTTTTCCACTTTTCGGGCTGCCCTCAGGTGCCTGCAGTCTCCCCTGTGCCGAAAGGCCGGACATGAGCAGCTTCCATGTAAGGTATCAACTGCATAGTCCTCCGTACCGTGAGCGATAAATATATGGTCTCCGGCTCTATCGAGTTTTTCGGGACTGAAGGAAGCTGAATTTTCCACCTTGTGGGGAGGATCAAGGGCCTCGTTGCAGAGCCTGTCAGCGTAGCTGTTCTCCTCTCTTGGTATCCAGGAAAGGGTATGTTTACCGCGGTCCATCATCTTTCGTACCGGCCTGTAAAGAGTTCCAAGTCTCTCATTTCTGACCTTCCAGACCCCTTTGACCTGGTTTACTACAAGTCTGCTGTCACCAAGGATACAGGCACCTGTTATGTTCTTTCTTTCAAGTTCCTCGAGAAGTTTTAAAAGAGCAGAATATTCAGCTTCGTTGTTGGTTTTTTCACCTATAAAAAGGGACAGTTCCCACAGAGGCGTATCATTCTTATCGAGAATGACTGCTCCTGCAGATGCGGGGCCTGGATTGCCTCTTGATGCACCGTCAAAATATGCTTTGAAGGACACTTTCTCACCACCTGAAGTAGAGTTTTTTATAAAATTAACCTGATCTGCATTTATTACTTATGACAACATGATACCTCAAATGTATAATGTTTTCCGTAACAAAGAATACACCTGTCGGGGGGAATAGCTTTGCGTAAAGAAGATCTTGGTCTTTCACTGTTCAAAACAGCGACATTAATGGTCCTTCTGCTCTTTATACTTCACTTGCCTGCAGCTGCGGATGATAGCCCCATAAAGATAAACAAGGCTATTTTTGTTTCAGAAGCAAGCGGTTTCGGAATATACGAAAGAGAGGAAAACAACCATTTTCTGAGTGGAAGCA
>CAZFJG010000104.1:0-5788 GCA_964519285.1 uncultured Synergistales bacterium
ATCTTTATTCTGAAGATATTATTGATACATCGGACCTGGTCCTTGGAACCCTTACTCCACCTGCAAGAGGTTTTAAGCATAATTCCAGGGTGTGGATCATAGCGGTTCTTCTTGTGCTTATAGCCGGGATTTCCTTTTACGGAATATCCATTATGCGAGATAATGTTGACAGCAGACCTCAGATATCTGTAGTTGAGGAAGATAGACAGGAGCAGGTTTCTAATGCTGGTGACAGTGCTGTTGCTAATGATAATGATAAGCAGGCTAATGAAAACGACAAGTTGCAGGATATGGATCAAGTGGCATCAGAAACTGATACTCAACCCCTTTCGGATACGGATAATCCTGTATCAGAAGATCTTCTTTCTGCCGAACCGGAAAAATCTGCTCAAACTGTAACTGCAGAACCTGAGGAGGAGATTGAAGAAAAAGCCCCTGCTCCTGAACCCGTACTTGTATTAAGTACTACAAATGATTGCTGGGTGAGGATAGCTGGAGAGAATAGCACTATTTATGAGGGGATCATCGGAGGTAATAATACCAGGGAATTTGTTATATCTGAAAGGGTAACTGTAACTTATGGAAGACCGGCAAGCGTTAATGTGACATTTATGGGAGAATCCCTTGGAAATCCCGGGCCTGGAGGTAACGTAGAAAGGTGGTTTTACTCGCCAGATGGTGATAAAGGACGCATAAACGGTTAATGGACGTATATCTTTTAACCCTCGGATGTGCCAAGAACCAGTCTGACAGCGAGGATCTCGCCGGATATCTTGAGTCAGCAGGTTGTAATGTAGTTGATGATGTAAGTGATGCTGAAGTAGCTGTTGTAAATACCTGCGGTTTTATTCAGCCTGCTGTTGAGGAATGTATCGATGTCATTCTTGAACTTGAAGCACTTAAGGCACAGGGCAAGCTGAATAAAATAATAGTTGCCGGATGTCTTGTTAACAGATACGGAGAAGATCTGAAGAGAGAATTTCCCTCTATAGATTTCTGGGCTTTTTCCCAGGAGTGGGAAGAAGTAACAAATTATATTTCTGAAGAAACCGGGTCTTTTACAATACCGGAAAACGTCCGAAAAGGAAAATTGCCCGTGACAAACTGGTGGTCTCGTTATCTTAAGATCAGCGAAGGCTGTGACCGATACTGCTCTTTCTGTACTATCCCTTCTATCAGAGGCCCACTGAAAAGCCTTTCGGTAAATAAGATAATCTCACAGGCGGAGGACCTTGTGAACAATGGCGCCAGGGAGTTATGTATCGTAAGTCAGGACCCTACAATGTATGGAACCGATATTGCGGGTCGCCCTCTTTTTCTGGAGTTGCTAAAAGAACTTGAAAGATCTCTTCCCGGGAATCTCTGGATAAGACTGAATTACCTGAATCCTACTGGTATTGACGAAAAACTGCTGGAATATATGGCTTCATCTCCTGTTATCCTTTCTTACCTTGATGCTCCGGTTCAGCATGTAGATCAGGAGATCCTGAGGAAAATGAACAGGACCGGTAGCATTGATGAATACAGTAACCTTTTTCTGGCAGCCAGGGAGATAGATCCGTCCTTTGCTCTCAGAACGACTTTTATAACAGGATTTCCAGGAGAAAATGAAACACAGTTTGACAAGGTCCTTGAGTTTATGGAGGAAATAAAGTTCGATTGGGTTGGGGCCTTTCCCTTTTATCCGGAAGATGGAACTCCTGCCGCAGAGATGAAGCCACAAACTGAAAAAAGAGTACGGGAATTGAGGTACCAGAAACTTATGTCACTTCAGGCTGAGATATCCTTTGAACGCCAGAGAATGTTCGAGGGAGCTTTATTAGATATTCTTGTTGAAGATGTTTCTTCTGATGATGATTTTATCTGGGGGCGCTCTTTCAGGGAAGCTCCCGATGTAGATGGAACAGTAGGTATTCAGAGGTCAGATAATACTGCCTCTCTTGGTGTAGGAGATGTAATAAGAACAAGGATAACAGATTCAGCTGAATATGATCTTTTTGCAGAGGTTGTATCCGATGATATCCAATAGAATTGAAGACATTACTGCAACTTTTTTTTATATAGGGAAAGTTCCTTCCATGCCAGGAACGGTGGCTTCATTTGCTGCTTTTGTCCTGTTCAGACTTGTACATGTGCCTTTCTGGGGATTTGCAGTAATTGCTCTTTTTGGAGGATATTGTGCTCATAGATACAGTAAAAGAACAGGAATTGAAGATCCATCTGAAATCGTGATAGATGAAGTAGCTGGCATGTGGCTTGCCATGTATAACCTTCCTGCAGGCCTTTCTCTTCCCGCTTTGGTTTTGTTCAGAATATTTGACATAATAAAACCTTTCCCTGTAGGTCTGATGGAAAAGATTCCTGGAGGAGCCGGGATAATGGCTGACGATATTGTGGCAGGACTTCTTGCAAACCTTATACTTCTTGCTACAGTCTGGCTTTATTTCCAGGGGGGCTTTGTGCATCTGTTCTCCTGATTTTTTCGTTCAAGTTTTTGGAGGAGTAGCATGTCATGAAAAAAGTTGTTCTTGTAGCAATTGGTGACGAGATACTTAGTGGGCTTAGATCAGAGGGAAACTGTTCCTGGCTTGCAGCTCTTTTTCATAATGCTGGCTGGCAGGTAAAGGCTATTGAAGTGGTCCCCGATGATCTCTATATCATTCAGGAGACCTTCACAAGGTGGGTTGGAAAAGTCGATCATGTTATTACATCAGGAGGACTGGGGCCCACCCACGATGATAAAACAAGAGATGCCGTAGCTGCTTTTCTGGGATGTAGGCTGAAAATAGCGGAAGATGCTTACTCAAGGATAGTTGATAGATATAGCGAATCCTTGAAAGAAATAATAAAAGGATCTATGACAAAACAGGCTCTTATCCCTGAAAAGGCAGAACCTGTCCACAATTCTGAAGGGTCCGCCCTCGGGATCAGGTTCCGGGTTTCAGATACATCTTTCTGGGTTTTTCCTGGAGTTCCGTCAGAGTATAAGGCTATGGCTGAACGGGAATTTTTATCCTCCGTGATAGATGTCAACTGCTGGAGAAGTGTATGGATAACAGGGTGGGCAGAAAGCCTGTTAAAAGACAGGTTAGGATCTGTTTTTGAAGATCCGGTTCTTCATGTTTCTGTTTTGCCCTCGGTAAATCTTGTCCAGGTTGTTTTAAGGGGAGATCCGGACATAACACATGAGGCAGAGGAACAGGTACGCAGGGATTTGCCTGAGGATTGTCTTCCAGAGGGTGTTTCAACCCTTGAGGAAGCCGTCCTGGAGGAACTGCGCAATAAAAAAATAACAGCAGGATGTGCTGAGTCCTGTACCGGAGGGATGATAAGCAGTTCCCTTACAGATATTGCCGGAGCATCTGAATTCTTTATGGGTGGTGTGGTTTGCTACAGCAACCAGTCAAAAGTTAACCTTCTCGGGGTTGATTTTAAGGTGATAGAAAAGTACGGTGCTGTCAGTTTCCAATGTGCCGAAATGATGGCAAAGGGAGCCGCGAAGGTTCTTTCTTCTGATTTGGCACTCTCAGTGACAGGAATAGCAGGACCTGGAGGAGGGACAAAAGAGAAACCGGTTGGCACAGTGTGGTATAGCCTTTGCTCAAGGGATAGCGTTGAATCACAGCATTTCCATTTTGATGGTACAAGAGCACACATAAGGGCCAGGGCAAGGGCAAAAGGTCTCGAACTCATGTGGAGATACCTGAAAGGATACAAGAATGGCCATTAGGTGTTTTTTTTGTGTTGAGCTACCGGAAGCCATTAAAGAAATAATAGTGTCCAGGATCAACAAGTTTAAAAAAAGACAGCCAGACCTCAAATGGGTCAGAAAAGAAGCCCTTCACATAACTTTGAAATTCTGTGGTGAACTCGAAGAAGAAAAGGTGACAAGGATTGCAGGAAATCTCAGAGACTACCTTTCAGTTCATCCTGTAGAAAGGTTTAAAATTAAAACAGTGGGTACAGGAGCTTTTCCTGGTTCTTTAAAAGCAAGAGTACTATGGTTGGGTATCGGCGAAGGTATTTCATCTCTGGAAAAGATCCATTGGGGTATAGAACAGGTTTTGTCAGAAGAAGGACTAAAGACCGACAGAAAATCCCTTCATCCCCATATTACCCTTGCTCGTATCAGGAATAACTCTCGAATCGGATCTTCTTTTCTCGATTATTTCCTGGAAGATTCAGCTTTTTACTGTGAATGGGAGGCTGAAAAGATAACATTCATGGAAAGCAGACTTACACCTGCCGGACCTGAATACCATCCAATTGATCTTTTTGAACTTAAATAGGGAGTTCGATTTTCTTCATTATTTGTAAAAGTATATAAGGACAGGAGGTCAGAAAAAATGGCAAAGAAAAATCCAAAGACTAAAGAGGATATTCTCGAGCAGGCAATAGAGGATATAAGAAGCAAGTTCGGAGAGGGCTCAATAATGAAGCTCGGAGATCCGTTAAAAATAACCGTGGATGTTATCCCCAGCGGTATTTTGCCCCTTGATGTTGCATTAGGCATTGGTGGATTTCCGAGGGGGAGGATAGTTGAAATATTTGGTCCGGAAGGTGCTGGAAAGACTACGGTTGCACTTCATGCCGTTGCGGAAGCACAAAGAGACGGTGGAGTTGCAGCCTTTATTGATGCGGAACATGCCCTCGATCCCAGGCTTGCAGCTTCTATAGGAGTCGATATAGAATCACTTTATATCGCTCAGCCGGATAGTGGAGAACAGGCTCTTTACGTTCTTGATACCCTTGTAAGAAGCAGTGCAGTAGATATGGTAGTAGTAGATTCCGTAGCGGCTCTTACTCCACAGGCTGAAATAGACGGAAAAATTGGAGAAAGCCAGGTAGGATTGCAGGCTCGTTTGATGTCATATGCCCTTAGACGACTTACATCTGCGATATCAAGAAGCAAATGTGTGGTTGTATTTATCAATCAGTTACGAGCAAAAATCAGTACAGGATATTCCCCTGGACCCCAGGAAACTACTACCGGAGGCCGGGCACTAAAATTTTACGGCTCCGTGAGAGTTGAAGTAAAACGGGGTAAAAGCATAACAAAGGGAGATTCTGCACTTGGACACGAGTTATGGATGAAGGTTGTCAAGAATAAACAGGCTCCTCCATTCAGAACTGCTCATACATCTCTGATGTACGGTAAGGGAATTCCGAAGGGTGTGGCAGTAGTTGATATGGCTATAGACCTGAATGTTTTGAAAAGAAGGGGATCCTGGTTAGCTTACAAGGGAGAGACCATAGGACAGGGTAAAGACCAGGTTGCCACCTTCCTTGAAAAAAATGAGGATCTCATGAAAGAGATAACTAATGAAGTCATGGAGAAAGTTTCTGAGGATCTTGGACTTTCAATTGGAGTGCAGGCTGATGAAACACAGGAGGATAAAGAAAAGATCAAGCCCGAAGATATTGATGTTGAAGAGGGAGTTCTGGAACTGGATCTTGATGAAAACTGAACTGCAGTGAATGGATAAAATATACAGATTTTTGAAAATGTAATAAAAGTCATAAAAAAAGATACAGGTAACTCTAAAAATAAGAAAATGTCAGCACTATTACGTAATTTATTGAAGGATTAAAGATATATGTAGGGGTAATTTGACTAAGTGTATGTCTTGATACTCAAAAAAAACTAAAAGTACTTGTTGACAGTAACGCAGAAGATTAGTATTATTACCAGGCACCCTGAAAAAAGAGGGTTGCGTGCTAATTGTTTAGCATTATGAACCTTGACAGAATTATAGGTAATAACGGATAAGAGAAGATAGCTAGCGAA
>CAZFJG010000105.1:0-1468 GCA_964519285.1 uncultured Synergistales bacterium
GCCATAGCCTTGTGCCACTGCCCCCAGCAAGTATAAGGGTATAAAGACTGCTCAATTTAGTCACCTCGAAAAAAAGAATAAAAATAATCCAGAGAACACTCCAACAGAATACCATAACTACAAAAAACATCTCCAGAAGAATTCAAAGAAGCGTTGCCACCACATCTCAAAACAAAACACGCTATTCCTGATACCATACAATCCACCCCATCGCCAGGATAGTAGCATCAGGGGAGCTGGATACAAAACAGGTGAATCACTTTTACAATAGCACCAACATTGTTTAAGATTCTTACATATGTTCCAAATAATTCAAGCATAGTTATTGAAACCCAGAACATGCTAAAAAAAGAAGAATTCTTTTTCAGGTAAAAAGTAGACGAACAGGAAAGATTCCACATCGGGGCAGGCACAGGGGCCAACCCCTACGTTCAGGTACATTTCAACCCCTGGACAAGTAGATTAAAGTAGGGTGGGCTGGTCTCCCAACAATATACTTTACTTTGCCTTATCGTAGGATGGGCTGGCTTTCCATAACTGTTACCAACATTAATCTGAAACTTGACTTTTCATACAACCATAAGTCAGAATGCAACTCGTGAAGACGGATTATTGTTACAAAAGGAAGGTGATCCCCATTGAAAGCAGTGATTCTGGCAGGAGGCCTTGGATCAAGATTAAGACCATTTACAGAAATTATACCCAAACCCCTGTTACCAGTAGGAGAGAAATCTGTACTGGAAATACAGATAGAAAGACTAAAGCTCTTCGGGTTTAACGAGATATTTCTCGCAACAAATTATAAATCAGAGTATATTGAGAAATTCTTCGGTGACGGCAGCAGCTATGGTGTGGATCTAACCATCAGCAAAGAGGAAGAACCCCTCGGGACAGCTGGGCCTTTGCTTTTATTGAAAGAACAGCTGAATGAGCCATTCATCGTCATGAACGGAGATATTCTTTCCCTCATCGATTTTGGGCGCTTTTTTGAATTTGCCAGATCAAAAGACTCTTTACTGACAGTAGCCCTGAAAAAGGACGTAACTCCCTTTGCATTCGGCAATATTTTCTACGAGGGAGATTATGTAACGGGAATTCAGGAAAAGCCGGACATTGTAATGCATATACTTGCAGGAATATATGTAATGAAGCCCCGGATCTTTGAATTGTTCCCTCCCAGAAATTCTTATTTTGGTATGGATTCCCTCATCAAAAAGATGCTCGAAGAAAAATTGCCAGTGAGCAAGTACGAAATGAGCGAATATTGGTTGGACATAGGCCGTGTGGATGATTTTCAGGAAGCCCAGAACATTTACACAGAATATTTTTCCGAAAGTTAGCTTTATTAAAAACTCTAAAAGCAAAAGGCTGTCTTAAGCCTTAAAGGATAAGATCACAGGAGGTTTACAATGAAGATCCTCGTCACAGGAGCAGGCGGATTTATAGGTTCTCATCTCGTTGAATATCT
>CAZFJG010000105.1:1568-5763 GCA_964519285.1 uncultured Synergistales bacterium
AGATCCTCGTCACAGGAGCAGGCGGATTTATAGGTTCTCATCTCGTTGAATATCTCCTTCAACGGGATCATGAAGTAGTCGCCTTTGTGCGTTACAATTCCAGAAATTCCTGGGGATGGCTTGAGACTGTTCCAGAGATGGAAAAGCTTTCAGTTTATTCTGGAGATATCAGAGACCTGGATTCAGTCAAGGATGCAATGAAAGATGTAGATGTTGTCTTTCACCTTGCAGCGTTGATCGGTATTCCTTATTCCTATGTCTCGCCACTTGCCTACATAAAAACCAACGTTGAGGGAACATACAACGTCCTGCAATCCGCAAGAGAATCAGGAACAGAAAGAGTAATTCACACGTCAACAAGTGAAATCTACGGAACAGCTCAGTATGTGCCCATAGATGAGAAACATCCCGTAAATCCCCAGTCGCCCTATGCAGCTACAAAATCTGCAGCGGATCAACTTGCCATCTCCTATTACAGATCCTTCGGACTACCTGTAAGTGTAATTCGCCCTTTCAACACCTTCGGTCCCAGGCAATCCGCACGAGCAGTCATACCGACTATAATTACACAGATATTGTCAGGAAAGACAACAATAAAACTGGGGAACCTCGATGCAACAAGAGACATGAATTATGTAAATAACACGGTAGATGGATTTTACGAGGCAGGATTACATGAAAACTCACCGGGAGAGATCCTCAACCTGGGTAGCAACAGGGAAATCTCCATTGGAGACCTTGTTAAGCTCATTGGAGATATAATGAAAGTTAATGTAAATGTGGAAATAGACGATAAACGCCTGCGACCAGGTAAAAGTGAAGTGGAAAGGCTCCTTTGTTCCTCGGAAAAGGTCTTTGAGCTGACCGGCTGGAAATCCGAGATCTCCCTTGAAGAAGGATTGACAAAGACCGCAACATGGATAAAGGAAAACCTGAAATCATACAAACCGGAAATATATAATGTTTAAACGAGGTGAATAGAATGTCATATAAAATACCACTCTTTGATCTGAATTTTGGAAAAGAAGAAGAGAATGCCCTTTTGGAAGTATTAAGATCAAAGTGGATCTCCATGGGAGAGAAGACTACTGAGCTGGAAAACATCTTTGCCAGGAAGATCAATATAGAACATGCCCTCGCAATGACCAACTGCAGCGCAGCATTACATCTCGCCCTTGCAGTTCTGGACATTGGCCCCGGAGATGAGGTCATAGTACCTTCCCTTACCTTTGTTGCTACAGTAAATGCTGTCAAATATGTCGGGGCAGAACCCGTCTTTGCGGATATTATCTCCACCAGTGATCTCACCATTGACCCATTAGACGTAGAAAAGAAGATAACAGACAGGACCAAAGCCGTAGTGGTAATGCATTATGGAGGATTCCCCTGCGACATGGACCAGATAATGGAGATTTCCTCAAGAAAAGGAATAAGGGTAATAGAAGACGCTGCCCACGCTCCTGCAGCTACTTACAAAGGCAAATATCTTGGTACCATTGGAGATATTGGGGCCTTTTCTTTTTTCTCGAACAAAAATATAACCACCGGAGAAGGCGGAATGCTTGTCACCAGGGATGACAAGCTTGCAGAAAGAGCAAAGCTCATGAGGTCTCACGGAATGACAACAATGTCCTATGAGAGATTCAAGGGACACGCTACAAGTTATGATGTAATCGAGGTAGGATATAATTACAGACTCGATAACATCCGTTCTGCCCTCGGAGTGGTCCAGATGAAAAAACTGGATCAGGATATAGAGCGAAGAAAAAAACTGGTAAAAAGATACCACAGAAACCTGGAGCCAATTGACAATTTGATCCTGCCCTTTGCTGGAAAAGAAAATGAGTCAACCAACTACGTTTTTCCAGTAGTTTTGGCGAAAGATTGTCCCCTGGAAAGAGAGGAAGTCCGGGACAGACTGTCTAACGAGGGAATACAGACAAGTGTTCACTATCCAGCAGCCCATGAATTTTCCATTTACGAGAAAAATTATATAAAACTGCCCGTAACCGAATATGTAGCCAGAAGGGAGATAACCTTGCCTCTATACTATTCATTGACCGAAGAACAGATCGACCAGGTTTGTAATACCCTGAAGGAGATACTGCAATGATTCCTCTAAACCTCGAGAGAAATTATACTGCTGTAGTAATGGGTGACGGTATTTTTGCTCAAAAAACAATGGAAACGTTAAAACAATTAGGAGTGTTCATTCATTGTTTTATTCCAAGGACTGAAGATACAGATCCAGAATTAAAAGAATTCTGTGCAAATGAAAATATTTCAATAAAACTCTTTTCTGATTTATATGAAGCACACAAATATCTAAAAAAGATGCATATTGATTTTTTGGTTTGTTCCTCTTTTGACAAAGTATTACCAAAAAGAATTCTTGAGTTGCCAAAAATTGCTTCATTAAATATACATGCATCTCCTCTACCAAAATACCGAGGAGGTTCTCCCCTAAACTGGCAATTGATATCAGGAGAAGATCATATTGTTTTAACAATCCATTATATGGCAGAAAAGGTAGATTCTGGAAACATTCTGGCTCAAATTTATATACCATTATCTCAAGAGAATAATTACGCAGATGTTATAGAAAAGACAGCAAATGCAATTCCTGAAGCGATTTTAATTTCGGTATCAAAGACCCTTACTGGAGATATTGGTAGAAGTATGAACATAAAAGATGGTTTTTATCTTCCAAGAAGGCAGTCTGGTGATGAATTTATTGATTGGAACTGGCCTGCAAATACCATAGTGAACTTTGTAAGAGCTCTTTCATCCCCTGGTCCTTGTGCAAGAACATATTATCAAAACCAGGTTATTAGTTTTGAAAATGCTATTAATAATTCAATGGGACCGTTTGTTGGGATACCTGGAATGGTTTTAGAAAAAAATATGAATGATAATTCTATTGTTGTTAAATGTTCTGATTCTTCTGTTCGCTTGAATGGTGTGAATCCAAAAGAAGTCTTTGAAAAGGTAAAAGTTGGAGATCGGGTCGGAATTAATTTAAATATGATCTGGGAAGAACTTTTAAAGATAAAATCCAGCCAATAGTATTAATTGCAAGAAATACATTTACTTTTTTACATTTAATTATAAAAAATAAAGTTACAGTAGATTGGGCTGGTCTCCCAACAAAAGGGTTTAAAGTTACTGAAACCCAGGACATTAGTGAAAAATGATGAAATCATTTTTACGGGTTATGGAATAATCTGAAAGAAAGACGCATGGAATTTGCGTCCGGCCCACCAGGCTCTACGATCTTTTAAAACGCTGAAAGTCCGGCCATCAGGGCTCTAAGTTTTGTTAAAGAGATTTTCGACGGAATTCTCGACGGATTAACACAGCTCTTAACTGGTTTTTCACCTTGCCCTTTCCCCCCCTTTAGATGCATAATAATTAATATAAATTCCATATCGCCCTACAATCTAGCTTAAAACGTTTCACAAAAAGAAACACAATAAAAGTACTCATAAAATCCCCCCAAAAGTATTTTCAGTACTATACTCAGTCTTCATTTTTTCTTTGGACAAAGTTGAAAAATCTATAAAAAGGAGATATTTCAATGTCTGGGAAACTTGTTGTCTGTTTTGATGGCACCTGGAACAAGGACGAAGCCCAAAAATATGAGTATAAAGAAACCAACGTCAGAAGGATCTTCGAATCCATAGAAGAAACCGACCTTCAAAAGAAAAAATACATCCCGGGAGTAGGAACAGAAAACTGGCTCGATAAAATAATCGGTGGAATAAGCGGAAGAGGATTGTCCGAAAACATAGTAGAAGGTTACAGTTGGCTCTCCCAGAACTATAACCAGGGAGATAAAATTTACATCTTCGGATTCAGCAGAGGAGCCTATTCAGCCCGCAGCCTCGTCGGAATGATCCGAAACATCGGATTGCTGTACCCCGAAAACCTCGCATTCTGTCTATACAAAGCTTACGAAATATATCAGCAGAGAGATGAAGGCCCCGATACAGAAGAAGCCATAAGATTTCGAAACTATTACTCCAGGGACCCCCATGAAACAGGCATCCATTTTGTAGGTATATGGGACACAGTGGGCTCCCTCGGCATCCCCGGAAAGATCGATGACCAGATCCTGTTCCAGTTCCACGATACCCGCCTCAGCAGCATAGTCAAAAACGCCTATCACGCTGTTGCCATAGATGAACATCGAATA
>CAZFJG010000106.1:0-5600 GCA_964519285.1 uncultured Synergistales bacterium
TGCAGTCAAGAGTAAAAAAGACTATCGTTTTCATAAGCCACGACCTTGATGAAGCCTTTAAACTTGGCGACAGGATAGTGCTTATGAAGGACGGAGAGATTGTTCAGGAAGGAACAGCCGAGGATATTCTGGCCAAGCCGGCAAATGAATATGTAGAAAGATTTGTAGAAGGTATAGATATTTCCAAGGTGCTTACGGCAGAATCTGTGATGCACAGGCCTCAAGAGGTCGCGAGTTTCAAGAATGATGGCCCCAGAAGCGCTCTCTGGAAGATGAGACAGGAAGGGATCTCAAGTGTTTTCGTTCTCAGTGAGGACAGGAAACTTGAAGGAATAATTATGGCAGATGATGCTTCAGCAGCCCTGAAAAAAGGCGAAAAAGACCTTTCCTCAATATTAATTAGAGACATAAGCAAGGTTTCTCCCGAGACTTCGGCCCATGAGCTTTTCCCTCTGCTGGCTGAGGCAAAATATCCCGTTGCAGTGGTGAACGAAAAGAACAAGCTGCTTGGCATAATCGTTAAGGGAGCCCTTTTGGCAGGTCTCTCCGAAGGAGTGCTTTCAAATGATGACAATTCCTAAATTACCCGTTGGTGAAGCCATTGAAGGCGGAATAGAATTTCTATCGAGTAACTTTTCCTTTGCTACAAAGGCTTTTGCCGAGGTCGTAGAAGCGGGGATAGATGTAATAGTAAGTGTAATGATGTTTTTCCATCCACTTGCTCTTATCGCAATAGTGGCGATTCTCGTCTGGCTTGTTACACGTCAGAAAGGGCTTACCATCTTCACTGCCCTGGGATTGCTCCTGATACTGAACTTTGGTCTGTGGGGCCCTGCAGTCAGTACCGTAGCTCTGGTGGTAGTGGCAACAATAATCGCTATAATCATAGGCTTGCCACTTGGTATACTTGCAGCTCTTAACAAGACTGCCTACAGGGTAACAATGCCTATCCTGGACTTTATGCAGACCATGCCGGCATTTGTATACCTGATCCCTGCCATTCCCTTTTTCGGGCTCGGAGTGGTAGCTGCTATATTCTCAACGGTTATTTTCTCCGTTCCACCCTGTATCAGGTTGACATGTCTGGGTATAAGACAGGTACCTACAGAGCTAATCGAAGCTGCAGATTCATTCGGAAGCAGCAAACGGCAGAAACTATTTAAACTGCAGCTTCCCATGGCAATTACAACCATCATGGCAGGCGTTAACCAGACTATAATGCTTGGTCTTTCCATGGTCGTTATAGCTTCAATGATAGGAGCCAAGGGATTAGGCGGAGAGGTCTGGAGAGCTATTCAGAGACTTGATCCCGCCAGCGGTTTTGACGCAGGAATAGGTATTGTCATAATAGCGATAATTCTGGACAGGACAATGCAGTCCTTTGGAAGTACGAAATCAGCAAAGTAACTTTTTAACAATGTTGGCACCATCCTAATGCGCGAAATGGTTCGTGCATTTTAAAGGTGAAAAAATAAAAGGAGGTAATGTGGAGTGAAGAAATTAATACTAATGGTAACAATAATGGCTCTTGTTTTGTCTTTTGCAGCAGGAACAGCAATGGCAAAGGATGATGAAGTAACCATCGTTTATGTCGAATGGGCATGTGCTACAGCGAGTTCACATGTAGTAGCAGAGGTTATAGAGCAGGAATTAGGGTATGACGTCAGTCTTCTTCCTGTAAGTGCAGCAGCAATGTGGCAGGCCCTGGCTGTAGGTGATGTGGATGCTATGACAACTGCCTGGCTTCCTGTGACCCACGGTCACTATCTTGAGAGATTCGGCGATGATATTGAGGATCTTGGTGTAAATTGCGAAGGAGCAGGCATTGGACTTGTGGTGCCCACATATGTCGAGATAGATTCCATAACAGAACTTAACGAAAATGCCGACAAATTTAACGGCAAGATCATCGGAATTGATCCAGGAGCCGGTATAATGAGCGCCACCGAGAAGGCTCTTGATGTCTACAATCTTGACGATATGGAACTTGTCGAGGGCAGTGGTGCTACCATGACCCTGACCCTGAAGGACAAGATAGCAAATAACGAATGGGTAGCAGTTACCGGCTGGACTCCTCACTGGAAATTCGCAAGATGGGACCTCAAATATCTTGAAGATCCGGAGAACGTCTACGGTGGTACCGAGACCATAAACACCGTAGTTCGTAAGGGACTCAAAGAGGATATGCCCGAAGTTTACGCATTCCTTGATAACTTCAAATGGGACCTTGCTACAATAGGTCAGGTCATGGGCTGGAACGCTGAAGACGGAGCAGATCCCCGTGAAACGGCCAAGCGCTGGGTAGAAGAGAACCCTGAATTGGTCAACGAGTGGCTCGGCAAATAGTATAAACAGATTTGTTATAAGGGCCGTCCATAGGACGGCCTTTTTTTATGATCGAAAACTGTCTGTGTACAATCGAGGCATAACGTAAAAGGAGGTAATGTGGAGTGAAGAAATTAATATTAATGGTAACAGTAATTGCCCTTGTTTTGTCTTTTGCAGCAGGAACAGCAATGGCAAAGGATGACGAAGTGACCATCGTTTATGTCGAATGGGCAGATGCTGTAGCAAGTTCAAATGTTGTAGCCCAGGTTATTGAACAGAGACTTGGTTATAAAGTGGAACTTTTACCTGTGAGTGGAGCTGCAATGTGGCAGGCCCTGGCAGTAGGAGATGTGGATGCAATGACGACAGCATCACTACCCGTAACTCATGGTCATTTCATAGAAAGGTTCGGAGATGATGTAGTTAATCTTGGGCCTAACTGCGAAGGAGCGGGTATTGGACTTGTGGTACCCACATATGTCGATATTGATTCAATAACAGAGTTGAAAGAGCATGCTGACAAGTTCGACAACCAGATCATTGGTATCGACCCTGGTGCAGGAATAATGACTCTTACTGAGAAAGCATTTGACGTTTATGATCTTGGTAATATGGAGCTTGTCGAGGGAAGCGGTGCCACCATGACTCTGACCCTTAAGGATAAGATAGAGAATAATGAATGGGTAGTAGTTACCGGATGGACTCCTCATTGGAAATTCTCAAGATGGGACCTCAAATATCTCGAGGATCCAGAAAATTTATATGGAGGTCCTGTAACACTTAACACTGTTGTCCGCAAAGGTCTTGACGAGGACATGCCTGACGTTTTTGAGTTCCTTGATAACTTCAAGTGGGATGTTTCCGAGATAAGCCAGGTAATGGCCTGGAATGCTGAAGGTGCTGATCCTGAAGATTCCGCCAAGCGCTGGGTAGAAGAGAACCCTGAAATAGTAAACGAGTGGCTCGGTAAATAGTAGCAAAAAGGATGTTTTTGCTTGGCCGTCCTTCACGGGCGGCCTTTTTTTGTATTCATCAGTGATTTGACATGTCAGACAGGATGTATTATTTTAAATATGTAGAGGGTAGTACAGTTAACAAAATATAGTTTGGAGTCAGCCTTTTTTATCCGCACACCTTTTCAGGGCATATCCTATAATCTGGTTAATTTTACAGCTGTACAGCAAAGGGTAATTAAAAGATGGAAATATTTCTGTCTCCAGAATGTTTTTTCCAGGAAACATAGTGTGTCTATGTATAACGAGAAGGCATTGAAAATAAAGATCATATACAATAATTTCAGGGAGGTTGTTAAAATTGAAGAAAATATTAGTAATGGCAATTCTTGTAGCTTTCGCGGTTGCAGCAATTGCACCAGCAGCGATAGCAGAGGATGACAAAGAGGTACGTCTTGCATATGTTGAGTGGTCATGTGCTACGGCAGCAACAAATGTGGTTCAGACCATACTCGAAGATAAACTGGATTATGATGTTGAGATCCTTTCAGTGAGTGGAGCTGCCATGTGGCAGGCTCTATCTGTAGGTGACATTGATGGTATCGTTTGTGCCTGGCTTCCTGTAACTCATGGACATTATCTCGAGAGATTCGGAGAAAAGGTAGAAGATCTTGGGCCCAATACTGAGGGAGCAGGAATAGGCCTTGTGGTTCCTACATACGTTGAGATCAATTCCATTACCGAGCTTAATGAGAATGCTGACAAATTTAACAACGAGATAATCGGTATCGATCCCGGTGCCGGTATTATGAGCGCCACCGAGAAGGCTCTTGATGTTTACAACCTTGACGATATGGAACTTGTCGAGGGCAGCGGAGCTACAATGACACTTACTCTCAAGGACAAGATTGAAAGCAATGAATGGGTAGTTGTCACGGGCTGGACTCCTCACTGGAAATTCTCAAGATGGGATCTGAAATATCTTGAAGATCCGGAGAATGTCTACGGCGGTACCGAGACTATCAACACAGTTGTTCGTAAGGGACTCAAAGAAGATATGCCCGAAGTTTACGCATTCCTTGACAACTTCAAATGGGATCTTTCTGAAATAGGTCAGGTAATGGGCTGGAACGCAGATGGAGCAGATCCTGAAGATTCAGCAGAACGCTGGATCGAGGAAAATCCTGAAAGGGTCAACCAGTGGACCTGTAAATAGTTCCTGGGTAAATAGTAAAGGTAAATAGTAAAAAGGCCGCCCTGTTCAGGGCGGCCTTTTTGATGCATATGTAAATTTATCTTAATATGCGTGACTTCTAGATCTTGATTTCTTTCTTTTGCTCTTGTCCCGTCTCTGGGCGGACTGGTTTGAATCCCTTGATTTACCGGTGTTCCCTTTCCTGCTGGGGGAAAGCCCCCATTCATTAACCTTGTCCGGATCTTTATCAAATTTTTCCATTGCCAGGGGAAGCATGCCTACAAGAATATGGTCTTTTCTGATGATAATCTCGGCAACTTCTTTTCTGTTAACGCCAAGAGAAGTGCATATGCTTCTCAGTACTTTGCCGGGATTCCAGTCTTCCTTGTCGGTAATATTGAACTTGACCAGGGTTCCTTTTTCTCTCTTCCCGGATTTTCCACTCATTTCCCGGGGTTTCCTGGATCTGCTGTCGGTTTTCTGCTCAAGTTCACGCTGGAGCTCTGCTTTCAGATCATAGCCTGTGGAGATATTTTTATCGACCATGTCAAGCAAATTAGTCACAAGAGTAAAAGGGTCCTTCCTTTCAAGAAGGCTCTCTGTCCATTCCCTGATATCCTGGCTTATTTCCTTTTCATGGAAGAACTTTTCTTCGTAACGGGATCTGTTTCGGGCTTTTATCTCATGGGAATCGGGTACATTAAGCCATTCAGCCTTAATGCGGGTTCCGCGAAGCATCCCCTTGAATTTTCTTGCTTCCGAAGGGTTCAAAATAACAACGTTTTCACCCTCCAGGCCGGCTCTTCCGGTGCGGCCGCTTCTGTGAATAAAAGTATCCATATCCTGTGGCAGTCCATACTGGAACACATGTTCTACTCCGGGTACATCCAGTCCTCTCGCTGCCACGTTTGTTGCTACAAGCAGGGAGATCCTTCCAGCTCTGAGTGCGCCGAGAGCAGTGTTTCTTTCTCTCTGACTCATATCTCCGTGGAGACAGAAAGCCCTGAAACCTTCGGACTGAAGTTTTTCTGAAACTTTTGCAGTTTCTGCCCTTGTATGGCAGAAAATAAGTCCCTTTGAGGAATTTTCCCACAACAGCACATTTACAAGACCTTCCAGTCTCG
>CAZFJG010000107.1:0-5598 GCA_964519285.1 uncultured Synergistales bacterium
TACGCCCGGTGGTGTGAGAGGCCGGAGGAAGAAATTCCTCCAGCCTACTCGATGTTATCTGAATCTGGTATTATTGAATGAATTGATCCCTATGTACAAGTGCAGGTATTATAATATTTATTATCATTATTAAGGAGTTGAAAGGATGGACAATGTACTTATCCTTGACTGTGGGTCGCAATATACGCAGTTAATAGCAAGAAGAATCAGGGAGCTCAAGGTTCATACGGCCATTTTGCCATGGGATACTGAGATCAGCCGGATAAGAGAGGAAAACCCATCATGTATCGTTATTTCCGGTGGTCCCCAGAGTGTCCTTGATGCTGGTTCGGCTACAGTTCCTGAAGATATATTTACAATGGGAATTCCTGTGCTTGGATTATGCTATGGCATGCAGTTAATTGCCAAACTTCTGGGAGGAAAAGTAGTATCGGAAACCAGCAGAGAATACGGTCGTACTGCCATCTCTCTTGAAAAGGAAGATCATCCGCTGTTTTACGACCTTCCCGAGGCCTTTGAAGTATGGATGAGCCATGGAGATCATATAGACCTTCTTCCAGATGATATGGACCTTCTTGCGGTAACTTCCGACGGTATTCCTGCTGCTATCGGTTCCAGTGATGGAATGTTGACTGGACTGCAGTTCCATCCGGAGGTCATGCATACTCAAAATGGCATGGAAATCCTTTCTAACTTTCTATTCAGAATCGTCAAATGTAAAGGTGACTGGGATATCGGAAATCTGGTAACTGACCTGAGAACACAGATAAAGGAAATAACAGGAAATGATTCTGTAATATGTGGTCTGTCAGGAGGAGTTGATTCTACAGTTGCGGCAGTTTTGACCAACGAAGCTGTAGATGGAAAGCTTGAATGTATTTTTGTTAATAACGGACTTCTCAGAAAGAATGAAGCTGAAAGTGTACTTGAGAATTACGAGAAGCTTAACCTCAAGGTCCACTATGTCGATGCTTCTGATGCTTTTATGATGGGTTTAAAGGGTGTTACTGATCCGGAAACAAAGCGGAAAAGGATCGGAGAAACCTTCATCAGGGTCTTTGAGAAGGAAGCGGAAAAATTTGAGCAGGCTGAATGGTTGTTGCAGGGTACTCTTTATCCTGATGTAATTGAAAGCGGGAAGATCGGGAAAGGATCAGTTGTGATCAAAAGTCATCACAACGTTGGAGGTTTACCCGAGGACATGGATCTTGATGTTCTGGAGCCTCTGAAGGACCTTTTCAAGGATGAAGTCCGAAAGATGGGCAAGATACTTGGAGTCCCTGAAGATATTCTGACGAGGCATCCTTTCCCGGGGCCAGGTCTTGCTGTCAGGTGTCTTGGAGAAATTACGGAAGATCGGCTGGCAACGTTGCGTGAAGCAGATGCTATATTTGACGAGGAGATACGTAGAGCAGGTCTGTATGAAAGCATCTGGCAGTCCTTCTGTGTCTTGCTTCCGGTCAGGACAGTAGGTGTAATGGGTGATGCCCGGACCTATTCTGAAGTTATAGCTCTCAGGGCTGTTGAATCCCAGGATGGAATGACATCGGACTGGGTCAGGCTTCCTTCAGATCTTCTTGATACAGTATCCAGGCGTATCTGTAACAGTATTCCCGGTGTCAACAGGGTAGTCCTTGACGTTACGAGCAAACCGCCTTCCACTATTGAATGGGAATAGTTTGCATAAAGTTCCCTTTTGTTTAAGGGAGGAGGTGCTGAATTCTGGTTCAGGGTGATAGCAGTGATATGAATAGTTATGAATCTGCCAATAACTGCAAGGTAAAGGGATGGTTTATGCCTTTTCTTGTTGTCCTCGTTTTCCTTTCATTCCTGACATATATTATAAGCATTGATCTTATCAAGCCTCTTGCGTGGTCTTGTTTGCTTGCATTTCTGGTATATCCACTCTACAGGTTTTTCTACGAGGACCTTTTCAACTCTCGGCATTCCAACATAGTGGCTGCAGCAGTAACGGTTCTGTTGATATTTGTAATAGTAGTTCCTGCTGTAATGGCTGGTTTTGTTACTGCTAAAGAAGGAATAAGGCTATATATAGATATTGCTGACTATATGAAAACTATCAACTGGGATAATATCAATCTGTTAAGACTTGTTTTTCCGGACTTCATGATCGACTATTTTGGTCCATTTTTTGAAAAATTTACTGTTTCATCTGACTTTCTGCAACAGACCGGAAGGTGGCTGGCTTCGTCCATCGGATCTGTGTCAAGAGATTTTCTTGGAAATGCTATCAACATAGTCTTGCAGCTCGTAGTCATTGCTGTGGCAACCTTCTTTTTGTTAAGAGATGGTCATTATATCCTGGAATTTGTAAAAGATATTACGCCCCTTTCCGATGAAGAGAAGGATGCCTTTTATGCCAGGGCCAGAAGGATCCTTCAGAGCGTTGTCTACGGTATTGTCCTGACTGCGATTATTCAAGGTATTCTCGGAGGTCTGGGCTGGTATTATGTCGGTTTGCCTGCGCCTTTGCTTTTTGGTGCCCTCATGGCTTTTCTGGCAGTATTTCCCATAATAGGAACTCCCCTGGTATGGATCCCGGGTTCAGCATATCTATTCTATTCAGGAGACTGGAAAGGAGCTTTGATACTTTTTGTCTGGGGTGCCGTTGTAGTCAGTCTTATTGATAATCTTATAAGGCCTCTTATAGTTTCCGAGGGAAGCAAGATTCACATACTTATCATTTTCATTGGAGTAGTGGGTGGTCTTACTGCCTGGGGATTCATTGGACTTTTTATGGGCCCGTTGGTGGTGTCGCTTTTTATGTTTATGCTGGATAATTACCGCGAGAAGTGGAAGGACAATTATATGGAGGTAGTTCAAAATAATTCCAATAAGGATATAGAGGAGAGAGATAAATGACAAAGGTCATTGCTGTAGCAGGATATAAAAACAGCGGGAAGACCTTTCTGGCGGGATCTTTACTTAAAGGTCTTGCAGAAAAAGGGTTAAAAACAGCTTATTTTAAACATTCCCATGAAAAAGTAATCTCCTCAGACGAGTTTACAGATACAGGCAGGCAGATATCCGAAGGGATACCATCCTTCCTGGCGGGACAGGACGGGCTGACAATGGTGATCCCGGGTTTTACATTCAGTGAGGAGGGTCTTGAGTGGTCCCTTTTCAGGGAATATGACATTGTATTATTGGAAGGTGGCAAAGATCTGAAGATCCCCAAAATATGGACGGGTTGCCCTGCTGAGAATGATAATTATCCCGGAATAATTGCTTTTTATAATTGTCCATCAGGAGTTGAAGGGAGAAATGTATTTCAGAAAGGTGAGGAAGAGAGATTAACGGAGTTTGTCTTTGAATATTTTCAGAAGGTCCAGACAGGTATAGAGATCTACAGCCAGGGAAAGTCTGTACGGATAAAACAATTTGTTGCTGATTTCATCATTGGAGGGATCACAGGCATGCTCCGATCTTTGAAAGGAATACCTGATCTTGATGATATTTCCATTAATATAAGGCATATCAAGGGTAAAAAAAACAATAGCTGACATGGCATAGTAAATATACGGGAAACCTTCTTTCCGTTTTTTACGTTTTCACTTGTTTTTCTGTTTCTGCGTGACTATAATTATGGTCGCTTTGTCGCCGGAAATAATCAAGCAACAATAACGATTTCTTTTTTTTCAATTATCAAAAGGAGGTTGCATTTATGGCTTTACAGTTGGTATTTCTTGTAGGAGGAGCAGCGCTTCTTGCTTTGGCGTATTCCTTCATCTCCTACAGGAAGGTGGATCAGTACGGTGTTGATGACAACAAGATCAATGAACTATCAGGGATAATTCATAACGGAGCTATGGCCTTTTTGTCAAGAGAGTACAGGTGGCTTGCTCCCTTTGTTATCCTCGTCGCATTCCTCTTGTGGTTTAACATAGGAATGGGAACTGCTGTTTCCTTCGTTTTGGGAGCTCTTGCAAGTGCTCTTGCAGGTTATGTGGGAATGACAGTTGCCACCAAAGCGAACGGGAAAACAGCCTTTGCTGCCAAAAGCGGAATTAACAGTGCTCTTGGAGTTGCCTTCAAGGGTGGAAGTGTTATGGGAATGGCAGTTGTAGGTTTTGGCGTCTTTGGAATCCTTATTTGCTATGCCCTTTTCAGAGATCCGTCGGTGATCACAGGTTTTGGATTTGGAGCTAGTTCCATTGCGCTCTTTGCCCGTGTGGGCGGCGGCATTTATACAAAAGCAGCTGATGTAGGTGCAGACCTTGTCGGAAAGGTAGAAGCAGGTATTCCTGAAGATGACCCGAGAAATCCCGCTACAATAGCGGATAACGTTGGAGATAACGTTGGTGATATCGCAGGAATGGGAGCGGATCTCTTTGAATCATATGTGAATTCCATCATAGCTGCAATGGCTATCGGGATGACAATTTTCGGCGGACAGGGTATTCTGTTTCCTCTCATGCTTGCTGCAATGGGAATTGTCTCATCAATAATCGGAGCTTACTTCGTCAAGGTCAAGGAAGGTGGGAACGCCCAGGTTGCATTAAGGATAGGTACCTTTGTTACTGGTGGTCTTATGATCGCAGGTTCCTTCATAGTCACAAAAGCAATATTCAATGAACTTTCCCTTTTCTGGGGAGTCCTTTCCGGAGTAGCAGTTGGAGTTCTCATAGGGTTTGTCACCGAAATATATACTTCATCTTCATTTAAATCGGTTAAGCAGATTGCTTCATCTACCCAGACAGGATATGCAACTACCATTCTTTCAGGAATCGCTGTCGGAATGAAATCAACGGTTATCCCTGTTCTTCTTATATGTGCAGCTATTCTGATTTCCTACTTCTTTGCAGGACTTTACGGCATAGCATGTGCTGCTGTTGGAATGCTTTCGATTACCGGCATGAGCCTCAGTGTTGATGCTTATGGTCCAATAGCAGATAACGCTGGTGGTATTGCAGAAATGAGCGGTCTTCCTCCTGAAGTGAGGGAAATAACTGACAAGCTTGATGCTGTGGGAAATACTACAGCAGCAATGGGTAAGGGATTGGCCATAGGTTCAGCAGCATTGACAGCACTGGCGCTTTTCGCTGCTTATGCCCAGGCTGTAGGTCTAGATGTTATAGATCTGAACAACCCCAAGGTTATGGTAGGACTGTTCATAGGTGGCATGTTGCCCTTCCTTTTCAGCGCCCTTACAATTCAGGCTGTGGGAAGATCTGCTCAGGCAATGATAGACGAAGTTAGAAGACAGTTCAGGGAAGTACCAGGAATCCTCGAAGGAACAGGGCGACCTGAGTATGAAAAATGCGTTGATATTTCGACTGCTCTCGTGTTTATTTCCATCCTTCGCTGTATAAGGCTTGCAGTAGTAATGCCTATTGTTATTGGATACAGCCTTGGAGCAGAAGCTCTTGGAGGTCTTCTTGGAGGATCCATTACAACAGGAGTGATGCTTGCAATATTTATGTCTAACGCAGGAGGCGCCTGGGATAATGCTAAAAAGTATATAGAGGAAGGTCACTTTGGAGGCAAGGGTACAGAAAACCATGCGGCAGCTGTTGTAGGAGATACCGTTGGAGACCCCTTCAAAGACACATCGGGTCCCAGTCTCAATATCCTGAT
>CAZFJG010000108.1:0-2997 GCA_964519285.1 uncultured Synergistales bacterium
CGTTTTCTCCGCCACCTCTTCCATCGTGTACGCCATGATTTCCCTCCTCGATTCTCTGAGTTTAAATAGTGAACTCTTTCACATTTTGTTGTATATTCTAAACTCCCCACTATATTTTTCTGATATTATGCGGTTTTTTGCTGGATAATTATGTGGGAGCAGTTATTCTGTATAGAGAGATATTCTTTTTCAGTCTGATTCATTTCAAGTATCAGGATCCTGAATTTTAATGATGATATTACCATGATGCATGGCTATTCTCAACGCTGGATACATTGTACAAAAAGTGTTTTAATTGTTTTACAAAGGGAGGTAGAGAATTGGATAAATACATAAGGAAAAAAGAAGTCTTGAGGTTATACAGTTCCGGAAGATCTGAAAAAATAGAGGATGAACTTCTGGAAGAGGAATACATAGAACTTCATGTTGACGGAAAGAGGGAAGCCTCTGTTATTCACTCTTGCGGTAACGAAAAGATCTGGGCACTTGGAAATCTTGCCTGTCGTCAGATGATCCTTTCCATGGAGGATGTTGAAGAGCTAAGCTTCAGGGAAAGAAGGATATCAGTGAAACGGAAAGTATTCAGGCATGGAATATCCCTTCAAAACAGGTATATACATACCGCCTCAACGGCTTTAACAGGCCAGAGAGACTCTCCTGAAGATATGAGGTACTTACTGCCAGTCAGGTGGAAAGTTACTGCCGGGAAAGTCTATTCTTCCGTACGGAAGCTTAGGGAAGCAGAGATTTTCAGAAGAACCGGAAGTGCTCATGTTGCTATACTTGTATCCAGAAGGGGAGAGATACTTTTCACTGTAGAGGACATAGGGCGCCATAATGCTGTTGACAAGGCAGTTGGCTGGGCTCTTATGCAGGGGATCCGGAGGGATAACTGTTTTCTGGTTGTCTCCGGTAGACTGCCTGCAGATATGGTCCAAAAAGCGGCTGGAGCTGGAGTTCCCATGCTTGTGAGTGTTTCCGCTGCGACTGCTTCTGGAGTAGAAAAAGCTATTTCAGAAGGTATAACACTGGTAGGTTTTGCAAGGGAAGGTCGAATGAATATTTATTCTTTCCCTGAAAGGATAGGTTAGGATTACCTAAAACTGTAAAGAACAGAAATCTGCCAGGGATCTTATGTCGCCAGGGGTGTTCATACTTTTAAAGGAACTTTTGTATCCTGGAAGATACTTGAGGTTTCCTTCTTCGATAACGGAGACATTAACGTCTTCGAAAAAGGACTTCAGCTTTCTTTCTGAAGCTTCAAGTCTTTTTCTTGCCGGTTCAATACATGATTTGTGATAGAAAGCGTGGAGAGGTTCAATATATCCTCCGATACGTGCACATGCTACCGAGCTATCGGGATTTTTTAAATTCCATATTTTCCTTATCACGGCCTCTTTTATGCATGGCATATCACATCCAGTTACAAAGGCCCATTGGTCCTCAAGCTCCTCCAGAGCTGAAGTCATACCTTCAAGAGGCCCTCTGCCTGGATTCCGGTCTGATATTATCCTGATATCCCTCCACTGTCTCAAGGGAGCAAGAATAGTTTCAAGAGATGGAACATCATTCTGTCCGGCAGCAATAATTATTCTGCTGAAGCTGCTGGGCAGACGTTTTATAACTGTTTCAACCACAAGGTGTCCGTCAAGGGCGAGGTAGATCTTGTTTCCGCCCATTCTTCTTCCTTTACCACCGCCCAGAATAATGGCAGAAGAGGGGAGTGCCTCTCTTCTGCCATCTGTTCTTTCGGTACGGGAAAGCCCCTTATTATTCAAAGGACTCCAGTTTCCCCTTGTAAACGAGGAAGTACATTCCTGCGACAAAGAGAATTCCTCCAACCATGTTTCCTATAGTTACCGGTATGAGGTTGTGGAGGTAGCCACCAACGTTTACCGCGCCAAGTGCCTCTGGAGCAATATTTGAAGCGGAAACAACAGCCTCACTGCCCTTGACGAAGAGTCCCATGGCCATGAAGTACATATTTGCGATGCTATGCTCGAATCCCGATGCTACAAAGAGCATGATGGGGAAGAAGCATGCAAAGATCTTGCCTATGACGTCACTGGCAGCCATGGACATCCATACTGCGAGTACAACGATCCAGTTACAGAGAAGGCCGCGGAAAAAGGCCTGTCCTATGGGCAGGTTCATCTTGCCGGTTGCAATTTTCAGGGCGTTAACTCCCACAGGTCCGTTCCATAGTCCGCTTTGGTAAATGAAAAAGGCGATCAGTACAGAGCCGAGAAGATTGGCAATATATACCCAGAACCAGTTTCTGACGATTCCCTTGAGAGGAGTGCAGCCAGCAAAATAACCGAGTGGCATCATGCAGTTTCCGGTGAAAAGTTCGGATCCCGCTATAACAACTATCATAAGTCCTACAGAGAAAACTGCGCCGCCCATAAATTTGGAGAATCCAACCCCCATATATTTTGCAAGGTCCTGTGTTACTACAGTGCAGAGAAAGCCTGCAAAAGCTATGTAAGCTCCAGCAAGCATCCCCAGGATCAGCATCTGGGGAACGGTCCATTTGCTTTTTGTCTGTGATGCTGTACACGCAGCCTTTGCCAGCTCCGCCGGTGATTTGATACTCATTGTTTTTTCCCTCCTGAATTTTTTAGTTTTCCCCGGATCGGGAAAGTTTATTAACGATCCGGGGGAATAAACTGACTGGATCTTTTATTAAACTGTTGACAGTTTTTTTGTTATTTTCCTGATACAGGGGTCTTTACCACTTTTCCTGATGTCGAGATCTTTCCGTAACTCTTCTTTCCAGCCTTTTCAATCTTTACAGCACTGATCTTGTATCCAGGTGTCTCTGAATCTGGATCGATCTCAGCGGCAGTAAGGATGTTAGCCGAGGCTTCTCCGAAGTGGAAAGGCAGGAAAACCATTTCCGGCGGAACCCTGTCTGTTATCTGGGCTCTTCCTTCCACATCGCCTCTTCTGGATGTAACTTTCAGCATTTCTCCTTCCTGGATGTCAAGTTTGCTG
>CAZFJG010000108.1:3097-5577 GCA_964519285.1 uncultured Synergistales bacterium
TCGGCCCAGCATGCGGCCGGAAGTACGATATCTGCGAGCTGGGCGGTCTCTGTCAGGAAGATATCCTGTACGACCAATAGATCGAGATTTTCGAGACAGTGTCTTACATGATTTGAGTCAGGATCGGAGACCATCGGATTTTCTCCGACGATATAAATAGCTTTCATATCTCCTTTTCCTGCTGCCTCCATCATCTTCATTACTGTAAGACCAGGTTCAGAGGGGAACTCTGCGTTGTCCCACAGTTTTTTCATTTTATCCCTGACCGCTTCGTCTCCAACTTTCTGGTAACCTGTTACGACGTTTGGCAGGCAGCCCATGTCGCAGGCTCCCTGAACGTTATTCTGTCCACGAAGGGGATTGACGCCTGTACCCGGACGCCCAACCATGCCGCAAAGCATGGCCAGGTTGGCCAGTGTTCTTACGTTGTTAGTACCGGAGGTGTGTTGGGTTATGCCCATTGTGTAATAGATCGCGGAATTCGGGCCACTGGCATAGGCCTTTGCAGCTTCCTCGACGAGTTCTGCAGGAACTCCTGTAATTTCAGAGACCTTTTCCGGGGTATAGGTGCTGACAGTTTCCTTCAGTGCTTCAAAGTTTTCCGTGCGTTCACTTATGAAACTGTCGTTATGGAGATTGTCCCTTATGATGACGTGCATGATCCCGTTAACGAGTGCCACATCAGTTCCGCTTTTCTGGCGAATGTGAAGGTCAGCCCGCTCGGCCAGTTCAATTTTGCGAGGATCACATACTATAAGTTTTTTGCCCTTCCTGGCCTGTTCTTTGAACCATGAGCCAATTACAGGATGGGTCTCCGTTGTGTTGGAGCCAATTACAAAAAGTACGTCAGCTTCCTTTATGGATTTGAAATCATTGGTCATTGCGCCGCTTCCAAAGGTCTCAACGAGACCTTTTACAGTTGCGCTGTGTCACAAGTGGGCACAGTGATCAACGTTGTTTGTGCCCATTACCTCCCTTGCAAGTCTCTGGATGAGGTAGTTCTCCTCGTTGGTACAGCGGGCAGATGAGAAGAAACCGGTAGCATCAGGACCGTATTTTTCCCTGGTGCTTTTCAGTTTGTCTGCGACCAGGTCCATTGCCTCATCCCAGGAAGCTTCACAGAAGGTCCCGTTCTTTTTTATCAGAGGTTTTGTCAGACGGTCTTCGCTGTGAACGAATTCCCAGGCAAATCTTCCCTTTACGCAGCATCGCCCCTCGTTAAGGGAGGTTTTGCTTGTATAGTCCGTTTTTACATTCGCTATCCTGCCGGTTTTGGTGTTGACATGTATCTCGAGTTCGCAGCCCACTCCGCAGTAGGAACAGATAGTCTTGACCTTTTTAGTTTCCCATGGACGGCCTTTCCCTTTTGCGGTTTTTTCGTACAAGGCTCCTACCGGGCAGAGTTGCACACATTGTCCACAGAAGGTACAGTCAGAATGTTCAAGGTCCACGCCGGGAGGAGTTTTTACCATTGTCTTGATACCCCTGTCCTGAAAATCGATAGCGTGGTACTGGGCGAGACTGTCGCATGCCCTTATACATCTGCCGCAGAGAATGCACTTGTTCATGTCCCTTACGTAGAAAGGATTGGCATCCTCAAGAGCGTATTGAGTGTTGGTGTCTCCTTCATCTCTGTAGCTTGACTCCTCGATGCCGAGTTCATAGGCGACGTCCTGGAGTTCGCAGTTTCCGTTCATCGGACATGAGAAACAATCCAGAGGATGTCTTACCAGTATTAGTTCAACTACGGCCTTCCTTGCTTCAAGAACCCTTGGAGAGTGAGTGTAAACTTCCATGTCCGGAGCGACTGGAGTAGTGCAGGAAGGCAGAAGCTTTTTGCCTCCCTCGATCTCTACGAGACAAACCCTGCAGGCTCCCACTGATTCAAGGGCCGGGTGGTCGCATAATGTAGGAATATGGATATCATTGGCCTGTGCGGCCTGCAGAATGGTCATATCCCGGCTGGCAGAGATCTTTTTTCCATTGATTGTGAGCTCTATATTTTCCATGCCTGTAAATACCTCCTTTTTAACTGTGAGAAATGGCCTGCACAGGACAGGTTTCCTCGCAGTTGCCGCACTTGATGCAGACTTTCTGATCAATTACGTGTGGCTTTTTGACCTCCCCTGAAATCGCCCCGACAGGACAGACCCTTGCGCATTTCGTGCAGCCGATGCATTTTTCCGGATCTATAGTGTATTTAACGAGGGCAGCACAGGCTCCGGCAGGACACCGTTTATCCCTGACGTGTGCTTCATACTCGTCCCTACAGTACCTGATCGTCGTCAGTACCGGGTTAGGAGCTGTCTGTCCAAGGCCGCAAAGGGACGTTTCCTGTACCATTTTTGCCAGGTATTCCAGTTTATCGATATCTCCTTCTTCAGCCTTTCCCTCTGTCATTTTTGTCAGAAGATCAAGCATTTTCTTTGTACCTTCCCTGCAGGGGGTGCATTTACCGCAGGATTCCCTCTGGGTGAACT
>CAZFJG010000109.1:0-5575 GCA_964519285.1 uncultured Synergistales bacterium
AGGAATGTCAGGAACTGAACATTTTTCCTGTAGCTGCCAGATGGTTTCAGCAGGTTCCTGCCTTCGCTGTCCACAAGGGAAAAATTGACATGTTTGCCGCTTCCGTTCAGGCCTGCAAAGGGTTTTTCGTGAAGAAGGAGGGCCATTTTGTGCCTGCGTGCCATTTTCCGCAGGGTTTCCATCAGAAGCTGGTTCTGGTCACATCCAAGATTAGCCTCGCTTGCCTGAGGAGCACACTCGAACTGGCACGGGGCCACCTCGTTGTGTCTTGTGGTAAGAGCCATTCCAAATCTGTAGAGGTCCCGTTCAACGTCCTCCATAAAGGAAAGTACCCTTGGATGGATTGATCCGAAATAATGGTCCTCCATCTGCTGGCCCTTAGGAGGAGCGGAACCTATAATGGTCCTTCCGCAGAACTGGAGATCAGGTCTTTTTGATGCAAGTTTCTGATCTACGAGGAAATATTCCTGTTCTGCACCCAGAGTTGCATTAGTCCATTTAACTCCCCGGTTTCCGAAGAGTTTCAAAAGTCTCATAGATCTGTTTTCAATGGCCTCAAGAGCTTTCAGCAAAGGAGTTTTAAGGTCAAGTGGAGTGCCGTCATAAGCTATGAAAACAGAGGGGATGCAGAGGGTCCCTCCTTTTTTACTGTGTACTATGAATGCAGGGCTTGAAGGATCCCAAGCAGTATATCCTCTTGCTTCAAAAGTTGAACGGATACCACCAGAGGGAAAAGAAGATGCGTCAGGTTCGCTCTGGACAAGCTCACTGCCTTTGAATGATTCCAGGGGGAAGCCATTTTCATCGCTATAGAGGAATGCCATGTGTTTCTCTGCTGTTATATCTGTTCTGGGCTGGAACCAGTGTGTGTAGTGGGTTGCACCGTTGATGACTGCCCATTCTTTCATTGCTGTGGCAACCATGTCGGCTATTGCCGGATCAAGCTGCTGTCCTTCCCTTACTGAGAGTTCAAGCTTTTCAAATACATCTTTGGGCAGTCTTTCCTTCATTACCCTTTTGCTGAATACATTGACGCCGAATATTTCTCTGGGTCTCTCATATTCCATGTGAATCCCTCCTGGACGAACAAAAAGCTGTTCGGAATTAAAAATAATGTGTATTTATACCATTGCATAGAATATTATGCAAGTAATTTTGAAAAAAACCTGCAAAAAAATTGAGAGTAAGGTCAAATAACAGGTATTTCTAAAAAACAAACAGTTTAAATTCTTTTTGAGTCGTAAGATGCTGTTAACATAAAAAGAACTATGTCTTCAAATAATCCCTGGTATTTCTCGAATTATTTATGTCAAAAAAAATTTTACAAGATGTTGTAAAATCTAAGGTAGACAATTAATCTTTCAAA
Source organism: uncultured Synergistales bacterium (assembly GCA_964519285.1). GTDB lineage: Bacteria > Synergistota > Synergistia > Synergistales > JAFGMB01 > CAZFJG01. The sequence continues at coordinate 1,367 of CAZFJG010000109.1, forward strand.
CCCGGAAGGAAGATATAATGATCATAAGAAAATCATTCAAATTCGATGCAGCACATAATCTTGTCAGGTATCATGGTAAATGCGAATCCCTTCATGGTCATACATACAGACTGAAGGTAGGAGTAAAGGGAGTACCCGATGAAGAGGGGATGGTAATTGACTTCCTCGATCTTAAGGAAATTGTCGGTGAAAAAATTATATCCCGTCTGGATCACTCTTACATAAATGACATTATTCCCCAGCCTACGGCAGAAAATATCGCTGTCTGGATATGGGGTAAGATAGAGGGATCTCTATCTGAAAAGGGATGCTCTCTTGCCGAGGTCGAGGTATGGGAGACTGAAACCAGTAGTGTCTTTTTACGTGCGGAGGATATGAGATGAAAGATGTTCAGAACGAAAAAGATCACAGAAGAATACCCATAGACATGGTTGGAGTTTCAAGGGTTCATTATCCCATTACAGTTCTGGACCCCCAGTTCAAGGAACAGCACACGGTAGCAGAGGTAAAAATGTCTGTATCTCTTCCTGAGACATCCAGAGGAACCCACATGAGCCGGTTTATTAACATGCTTAACGAATACAGGGGAAAGATAACCCTGTCTGGAATGCACACAATGACAGAGAGCCTTAGAAAGAAGCTCAAGGCGGAGAGGGCCGAGATAATGTTCAAATTCCCCTATTTCGTTAAAAGAAAGGCTCCTGTAAGTGGCGTAGAGAGTATGTCCAGGTATGATATCGAATTTCAGAGCAGGTGCGATGAAAAGAACTTTGATTTTGTCCTGGGTGTTTCCGTACCAGTACAGACACTTTGTCCCTGTTCAAAGGAGATTTCTGAATCAGGAGCTCACAATCAGAGGGCAACAGTTGATATATTGATAAGGATGAATAACATTGTCTGGATAGAGGAGCTTGTGGACATAGCCGAAACAAGCGCATCTTCTCCTGTTTTTACCTTTCTGAAGAGGGAAGATGAAAAATACATAACTGAATATGCCTACAACAATCCGAGGTTTGTGGAGGATGTTGCAAGAGAAGCGGTTTTGCAGATAAAAAGATGTAAAAGGATCGACTGGTATAAGGTGACAGTAACAAGCAACGAAAGTATCCATAACCATGATGCTTTTGCTACTATCGAAGGAAGTAATGACAGTTGACAAAAACAGCAGGGGCAAAAATATCTGTAGAAAAAGTCTGGTAAAAAGGTGGGATTCAGGAATATGAAAGTAATGTTTGTCGGAAAACCCTTTGAAAAACTTAGAGATACCATAGATCCTGCTTTCAGTGATCATATAGTGAGAATTGTAGATGACGGGGATCTTGCCGAAGAGGTCGGATGGGCCGAAGCCGTAATTCTCAGGCCTATGGAATTCGGGGAAAACTATCTTTCAAAGGCTGACAACCTCAGGCTGGTTCAGAGGTGGGGTGTCGGTTATGAAGGACTTGACGTTGATGCCTGTAGCAGACATGGCGTATATGCCTGCAATGTTCCTTCAAGAGGTACAGGAAATGCCGAGAGTGTCGCAGAAACAGCAATTATGCATATGCTGCTATTGTCCAGAAGATTTTCGAGATCACAGGAAAAAATGAGGGAGGGCAAGATCTTCACTCCTCCTGGTAGGGCTTTGTGGAAAAAAAGAGCCTGTGTAGTGGGTCTTGGAGATCTTGGACACTGTGTTGCAGAAAGGCTTTTCTGTCTTGGAATGGAAGTAGTTGGAGTGAACAGGACCCTAAGGGAAGAATTTGAGAACTGGGGAATCAAACAGGTCTTTCCCCTGACGGAAATGGAGAAAGCCTTTGAAAATTCGGACTATGTGATCCTCTGTTTACCCCTTAATGAGTCCACCCTGGGTATCATTGGGGAGAATGAGCTCAGGTTTATGGAAAAGAGAGCTTTTCTGGTCAATGTAGCAAGAGGAGGTCTTGTCCAGAGGGAAGCTCTTGAGCATGCCCTGAAAGAGGAGTGGATAGCTGGTGCTGGCCTCGATGTCTTGTGGGAGGAACCTCACGATCCAGATGATCCTTTTCTGAATAACAGAAAAGTAACCATAACGCCTCACATAGGAGGAGTAACTGATGCCTCAGTATCCGGCATACGAGATTTTATCGCAGAAAACGTAGACAGGATATCAAGGGGACAAAAACCATCTTCCTGTCTGAACCCGGAACTATAGAAGGTCTGGACTGGGGAGTTGATGAAAGTTCCCGGAATCCTGAAAATTGGTCGTACGGTTATCGCAATTCTACTGGTCTTTCTGACTATATGGGGTTTTATGGCCTGGAAAAAATATTACACTTCTCTTTTCCCGGATATCATTGAGGCCAGACCTTACAGTTACATGGTAAGACAGAGGATGTCCGGAGTGTTGCTCTGGAGAGAAGAATTAATACGAAGCCCAGCTGATGGAAATGTGATCTTTCGGAATCCTGGGATCGTAACCAGGGTAGCAAAAAAACAAGAGCTGGCCAGAATTGAAAGTGGTGGGAACAGAGCTTTTTCGGTAAAAAGTCCGGCTCCCGGATATTTTGTTCCTGGTATCGACGGCATGGAAAAAAACTGGACCTATTCCTTTTTGTGGTCTGGAGCCAATAAAATGCCGGAAGTTCATGTTATAACCTGGACGAAGAATAATTCTTTTGTAAATCAGGACACAGTGATTGGTAAGATAATACCCTTTCCACAGGAACTGCGTTATGTCGGATATGTTGATAACAGGGAAGACCTGGCGGATTCTCTAAAAAAAGGTACTATAAAGATACAGAGATCATTACGGGATATGCCACTGGAAGCAGAGGTAAGGGCGATAAAAACCTACGGGCCGAAGATAAAGGTATATCTTACATTGCCATTCTTTCCGCTGGACATTGTTTACGACAGGAACAGGGATTACTTTGTCTTCGTTGGAGTAAGATCAGGTGTTATTCTGCCCGAAAGCTGTGTAGTTCTCCGAGATGGAAGATACGGAGTATTCGTGATCAGGGGAGATCATGCCGTATACACTGAGGTAGAGGGTCTGCCTGAAAAAGATGACAGCTTTTTTGTCGAAAAAGGTCTGGAACCGGGGAGTCTGGTTGTTTTAGATGGAAGCGAAGCAAGGGAAGGGAGGATCAACCTTTGGTAGCTGACTACAAAAGAAGATACGAAGAGGTAATGGCCGTTATCGAAGACAGGGCATCAGTTAGTGGAAGGGATATATCGGAAATTTCACTTATGGTTGTTACTAAAAATCATTCACTTGATGAAATAACCGAAATGTCCAGACAGACAGGGCTAACCCTTCTTGGTGAAAATCGTGTTCAGGAAGCAGAGCCCAAGATACTCTCATGGAAAGATAGCATAACGCCTGAGTGGCATCTGGTTGGACACCTTCAGAGGAATAAGGCAAGAAAAGCCCTTGAGATTTTCAGCATGATACAGAGCCTTGATTCTAAAAGACTGGCAGATACCCTTCAGAGGATTTGCCATGAAAAAGAGATAAGCACTGAAGTTTTGATAGAGATTAATACTTCAGGAGAAGAGAGTAAACATGGAGTAGCCCCGGAAGAGACTGCAGTACTGGTAAAACATGTTCTTTCAGAGTGTCCGGACCTGGAATTGAAGGGCATGATGACAGTAGGTCCTTTAAAGGCCGATGAGAAAGGTGTCAGGAAGTCTTTTGCATCCTTGAGAGAGCTCAGGGACAGGATTTCCTCCGAACAAAAGATCTCTCTTCCTGTCCTTTCCATGGGGATGACAGGTGATTTTGGATGGGCAATTGAAGAAGGAAGTACCCTGGTGAGAATAGGAACAGGATTGCTTGGTGAACGCCAATACTGATCTGACAGACAGGAGGAGAGCAAATGCTTGGAAAATTTCTTGAGCTTCTGGGGCTGGACGATGTCCTGAAAAAAGATGATAAAGAAGAGGATCCCAACAGGAAAAAATGGGCTGACAGGAAAGACGATGTAGCAGATCATGGTGAAGAGTATACAACCGGGAGGGAAATCCCTGATACTAAAGAAGATCCCTCAGTGGTCCTTTGCAGGCAGGAAAATTGCCTTGTCTTTATGGATTCCATGGCATCAGCAATTGCAGAGGGAAGGGTGGTTATTGCAGATCTCAGGAAGATGGATAAAGATGACGGACAGCAGGTGGTTGACCTTTTATGCAGGGAGACCTATGCACAGGATGGTATAGTTTCGCGGCTATGTGCGGGGATATTTATGGCCT
>CAZFJG010000110.1:0-5561 GCA_964519285.1 uncultured Synergistales bacterium
CTCCTGTTTCATTATAAATAGGCTGATCGCCTTTTTCCGGATCCATTATCGAAAGTCGCATATGACCGAGTTTTCCGCTTTCCGATCTGTAATATCCCCTTGCGTCAGGTCCTCTGTGACTCATGTTCCTGGTCATTTTGTTTAATAGTTCTGAATCGGCATCACCCCAGATGCCACATATACCGCACATAAAAGTGCACCTCCTGGCTGTTTTTTTCTGAACAGTAAAAAAATAATCCCCCGTTGTCGGAGGATTATTCTACGTTCATTCAGAAAAATATTGTACGTGTAGCATTCTATAAAAGAGGGGGAAATAATACAAACCCGGTGTTCATCATTTTCAGGGGGTATGTATATAATATGAAGGATATATACGTAATGTTTTTGGAAAAACTTCTATTTGCGCAGAGATGCTGTTTATAAAGCCTTTTTCCTCCCTTTCGTAATTTAAATAGAGATTATGATCATTTTTTAATATAGATCTGGAATTATAGCTTCTTCTGCTGTTCTATAACTTCATAAGAGATGCCGGGATAGTGGTATCTTCTGCGGTTGCGTGTTTTTCCTTCTATCTGGATGGCTTTCTGAGGACAGAACTGTATGCAGGCCATGCATTGCTGGCAGCCGTGTTTCCATACAGGTCTTCCGCTAACGATCTCGATGTTGTTAACGGGACATACAGAAGAGCAGATACCACAGGAGTTGCAACTGTCATCTACAGTAAACAGGGAGTCTTTTTTGTAAAAGTCCTCTTTCCACTTTTTATGCATGATCCTGGCAAAGGAACGGGTAAAAAAACCTTCTTTATCCTCATGATCTCCTCTTGCAGAGATAATGTTTGCGTAATCCTCCAGGTCCTTTTCAGCACGGCTGATATTTTTTGCTATTTTTTCCTCCTTCATCCCACTGTAAAGAGGAATATAATTTCCAGGCATAGTGAGATAAAAGGCAGAATTCAGGTTTCTTCCTTTTCTTTCCAGTATTTTATTGACATCGTGAATAGCTCTTCCACTGGTCTTTCCTCTTGTTATTACAGCAAATATGTATGGATCTCCCCTGAAAACAAGTCCCATTAAAAAACGTTCTACCATCTCTGGAAGCCCGAGATAATAAAGGGGAAATACAAATCCGGCAACATCTGAACAACAAAGGACCTCTCCGCTATTCATAGCTCCCGCAACGGGGATGATCCTGCATTCCTCCTTCAGTTTTGTGCCGAGTTTTTCCGCCGCCATGTAGGAGTTTCCGGTTCCGCTGAAATAATATATATCTGCTACCATAATGTTCCTCCGTAGTTTTTAAGGTTCAAAGGGAACCCTTTTGATCGACCAGATTTCATTATAGTATCCATAATGAATAAAAATAAAGTGTAAGGATGCAGAATGAAACTGGTTTTTTACGTTTCTGAGTTCCCCTGCAGAGATAAAGAGGCTCTTTTAGGGAGGGTAGCTGTTTTATTCGTTATAAACCTGCATTTTTTAAAGTCGAAAGACTCAGAACTAAAGAAAGCCTTTTGCTGAAAAAAGAGAAAATAACACTCTCTCTTCCAATTTTTTGAAAAGAACGGTCAATAGTGCTATCCTTGGTAATCTGGAAATGGTAGGTAAAAAAAAGATCTTTTCACGTGAAGTTTTTTTGGTGGTGATGGAAATGTCTGCAAAAAAGAAGAAAACTGTAAAGAAAGAACAAAAACAGGCTCTTGACTATATGGATAACATTCGCTCTCTTATACAGGAGGGAACAGACAAGGGGTATGTTACTACTCAGGATATTGAAAAGCACATTCCTATGGAACTTTGGGAACCCCAGATACTTGAGACCATATACAGTAACCTTGACCAGCTCGATATCAGCGTAGATGACAGTTCAGAATCTTCGGGTGAAAAATCCGATGATAGGGATGGTTCTCTGGTGGAGGACGTTAATCTTGAACTTGGAAAACTTGAAGATATAGCAATTACTGATCACGTAAGGATGTATCTTAAGGAAATAGGCAAGACTCCTCTTCTTACTGCTGAGCAGGAAGTTGAACTGGCTAAACGTGTCGAAGCAGGGGACCAGAAAGCCAAGGAACAGTTGATAAAGGCAAACCTAAGGCTTGTGGTCAGCGTGGCCAAAAAATATATGAACAGAGGTCTCCATCTTCTGGATCTTGTCCAGGAAGGTGGTCTGGGACTCATGAAAGCTGCAGATAAATACGATTATCGCAAGGGTTTCAAGTTCAGCACCTATGCAACATGGTGGATCAGGCAGGCCATAACAAGAGCAATTGCCGAGCAGTCAAGGACGATCAGGGTTCCTGTTCACATGGTGGAAACCATAAATAAAATGATCAGGATCTCGAGAAAGCTTGTACAACAGCACGGAAGAGAACCTACAGATGAAGAGATAGCCCGGGAGATGGAAATAGAGGAGCGAAAGGTTGAGGATATCCGAAAAGTGTCTCAATTACCCGTATCCCTTGAGACTCCTGTTGGTGAGGAAGATGACGCAGAACTTGGAGATTTTCTCGAGGACAGGGATGTTCCCACTCCAGAGGAATCTGCCCTTGGAAATCTTCTGAGAGAACAGCTTTACACAGCTCTTGAAGGGCTTTCGGAAAAGGAAAAGAGAGTTCTGACCTTCAGATTCGGTCTTGAGGGGGAAAAACCCCATACCCTTGAGGAAGTCGGAAATTTCTTTGGAGTCACAAGGGAAAGAATAAGACAGATAGAATCCAAGGCTCTGAGGAAACTGAGACATCCCAGTAGAAGCAAAAAACTTAGAGATTTTCTGGATTAGAATCTCCTTAAAGCCCCGAAGGGGAAAAGTATTTGTGAATTATTGATATTTTTTCTATAGAGAGGAATTAAGGGAATGCCAGATTACAAAGATACCCAAATGTACAAAGATCTTGTTGAAATGGTGAGGATACCCAGTGTATCTCCCTCTTCAGAGGAAAACAGGGTAGCCGATTATATACACAGTCAGCTTTCCTCGATTTCCTGGTTCAGGGACAATCCTGGCGACCTGCTGTTGCTTCCCTGCAAAGGTGATCCTCTTGAAAGAAATATGATCTTTGCAATTGTAAGGGCAACTGTCACGACGTCAAAGACCATTCTGCTTACAGGACACATGGATGTGGTCACTACAGACATGTACGGACCCCTGAGGGATCTGGCTTTCGAGCCGGAGGAATATACGGAGCGGATCTTTGAAGTTGAGATGTCTTCCGGAGCAAGGGCTGATCTTGAAAGCGGGGATTGGCTTTTCGGACGTGGTGTAGCAGATATGAAATCGGGTCTGGCTGCCTGTATGGATCAGTTGAGAAAGGCAGCACAGAATACCTCCTCACTGAAAACGAACGTCGCTGTTCTTTTCGTTCCCGACGAAGAAAATAATTCAATGGGTATGGTCTCGGCAGTACCCTATCTAAAGTATCTAACAGAAGATGGGCTTGAATTTGTGGCGTGCATAGACACTGAGCCCCCCTTCCCGGTAGAGGGAAGATCTGTTCCTACGGCCTATCTGGGAACAGTGGGAAAAGCCAACACCTTTTTCTATTTTGAGGGAATAGGTTCCCACGTAGGAGAATACTACAACGGAATGAGCGCTGGGCTCATCTCCTCGTGCCTTAACCTGGAGTTAGATGGTAACCCTGATCTCGTTGACAGGCGGGGAGATTTTTATTCCTCACCCTTTGGCTGTATTAAGATAAGGGATATGAGAGATGAATATTCTGCGAGTATAGTAAACAGCGGATCACAGATATACAGTTATCTGACGGTTTCTCTTTCCCCTTCAGAGATTCTTGATAACCTGAAGAATATTGCTTCCCAAAGTATGTCCAAAGCGGCAGATATTTTTCAAAAAAGACGAAAAAAATACGCAGACCTTTCAAAGGTCCAGTTTGAACCTGCAGATCTTGATCTGAAGGTTCTGTCCTATGGAGAACTTGAGAAAAAAGTTAGCCAGAACGATCCGGAATTTTTTGAGACCCTTGCAGAAAAGATCCTTTTTGATGAAAACTGCGGTGATGAGAGAGACAGGGCTGTGCGGTTTACAGCAGAACTTACAAAAAAATGTGAAATTGATCCCCCCTTTATTATTTATGGTTTTCTTCCTCCCTGGTATCCACACAGAGCGAACGAAAGGGATACTCATGGTGACAGAATGATCGCCCATGTCGTTAAGGACCTTGCAGATCATGCTTCAAAAAAATTTGAGATCACTGTCGCAAAAAAAGAATTTTTCGAAGGGATCTGTGATTTGAGCTATTGTGGTTACAGGGGTAATACAGAGGAGATAAAAAAGATCGGGGAAAACATGCCTGGTTGGGACAGGCTTTACACGTTGCCACTGGTGGATCTTTCTGAACTGGACATTCCTGTTTTAAATTTTGGTCCACTGGGCAAGGATCTTCACAAAAAAACTGAAAGGGTAAATATCCCTTTTCTTTTTGATATATATCCCTATCTACTGTCTCATGTAATTCAGACAATTCAAGACAAAGTCCGGTAATTAAGGCCATCATGATGCTCCTTGGGGGTAATTTTACCCAGCTGCTGTTGCAATGTCTTCAAATGCTAAACCATATTTGACATTGCAGCTTAACCATGGTATAAGTATTGTCTGAGTTAAATACGCTGTTTTTAACGTTATTCTAATTGCATAGCACATTTTAGCGAGTTCTTAACCCTCAGCTGCCTTTTTTAATTGTTTCCCGTGTTTTCAGGCTTATGTAAAAGATACCGGTTAGGGAGATTCAGCTCCTTAACTTTATGTGTAGTTTGAGATTCGATATCTTTTACTGGGCTGAAATTTTTGATGTTGTATTTTTGAAGGAAACTAAGTTTTGGGTTTATGCAAGGCGAATTTCAAAACTAACAGTTCTCAAAGTTCCTAATAAATATTGAGTCGTAAAGACCAGGTGGAGGGAAAGAATGAATAACAAGATCGAGGTGAAAAACCTTTACAAAGTTTTTGGAAATGAACCTGAACGGGCAATAAACATGCTCGAAAAAGGAATGTCCAAAGACGAGATACTTGAGAAAACAGGTCTTGGAGTTGGAGTATCCGACGCTACTTTTAACGTAAAACAAGGCGAAATTCTTGTTCTTATGGGACTTTCCGGAAGTGGAAAATCAACGCTGGTACGTTGCCTGAACAGGCTTATCGAACCAACAGCAGGAAGCATCCTGGTTGATGGAGAAGATATTACGTCTCTTAATAACGAAGAACTTCGTATGCTGAGGCAGCAGAAGTTCGGAATGGTTTTTCAGCATTTCGCCCTTTTTCCACACAGAACTGTTCTTGAAAATGCCGTTTACGGCCTTGAGATCAAGGGTGTAGAAAAAGGCGAGAGGGAAGAAAAAGGAAGACAGGCTCTTGAGCAGGTCGGCCTGAAAGGCTGGGAAGATTCCCTGCCAGGTCAGTTGAGTGGAGGAATGCAGCAGCGAGTCGGACTGGCAAGAGCTCTTGCTCTTGATCCTGACATACTTCTTATGGATGAGGCCTTCAGTGCCCTTGACCCGTTAATTCGAAGCGACATGCAGGACGAGCTGCTGGCCCTGCAGAGACAG
>CAZFJG010000111.1:0-5499 GCA_964519285.1 uncultured Synergistales bacterium
CTCTCCTTATTCAAGGGATCCTTCTCCCCTGTCAAAAGGGACACCCTTCAGAAAAGTCATCACAGGCCAGCCAGAGAGGATCTCATTTTCCCAGGGACAGTTCCTGGCCCTGCTCTGCCACCTGGAAGTGTCCACAGCCTGAGAAGTGTCTGGATCAAGAACTGTAAGATCTGCCATACCTTTTTCCTTAAGTGTGCCAAGTTCCTGCCATTTTTCAGGCAGAATGGAAGCGGGTCCTGAAGTAAACAGTGAAAGTATCCTTTCCACACAAACTGGTTTTCCGAGTTTCAACCAGGTGTCAAATACCACAGCTACAGAGCATTCGAGGGAAGCTATCCCAAAAGGAGCTTCCTGAAAGGGAAGGTCTTTCTCGTCCCTGTGCCAGGGAGCATGGTCAGTTATGATAGCATCAACAGTTCCGTCCTTTACTGCCTCCCAGAGATATCTGACGTCCTCCCTGCTTCTCAAGGGAGGGTTTACCTTGTAAACAGAATCGAATTTACTTACCAGGACATGGTTCTCATCAAGGGAAAGATGGTGGGCAGTTACATCGCACGTCACCGGAAGTCCTTCTTCCTTTGCCTGCTTTATGGCTTTCATAGCTATTTCTGTGCTCACGTGTGTAAAGTGAATTTGAGAACCAGTTTCCCTGGCGAGGGCAATTCCCCTTGCTATATCTATATACTCTGCTGAAGCAGGCATACCCTTCAGACCGCTTACAGAGGAAGCAAGGCCTTCATTGACCTGCCCCTTCAGGGTGAGGCTTTTTTCCTCGGGATGCTCCATTATTCTTACGCCTGTATCCTTTGAGTAAAGGAGAGCCTTTCTCATCATTCCTGAAGTCTCTACAGGGAATCCGTCATCTGTAAAAAATACAGCTCCGGCGTCTGCCATTTTTCCAAGTTCCGCCATTTGCAGACCCTTTCTTCCCTTCGTAACACAGGCTGCAGGAAGGACCCTGGCTCCTCTGGTCCTCTCTCCTTTCCAGAGAACAAATTCCACACACGAAGGAGTGTCCAGTGGTGGTTCCGTATTTGGCATTACCACAACTGTTGTATAACCTCCAGCAGCTGCTGCCATTGACCCACTTGTTATATCCTCTCTCCATTCGTAGCCAGGATCTCTGAAATGTACGTGTATATCTATAAAACCCGGACAAAGAATACGACCCTCGAGATCAATGACCTGCATCTCTTCCTTTTCTTGAATATTTCCTATCTTTTCAATTCTGTCCCCTGAAAGAAGAACATCCTGGGGATTCTCCATGAAGCTTTTTCCGTCAAAAATGGTTGCTTTTTTCAGCAGAATCAAGCTCTGACACCTCCCAGGCACAGATAAAGGAGAGCCATCCTGACGGCAACTCCGCTTTTTACCTGATCTAAAATTAGACTGTTATCTCCGTCAGCCACCTCTGAAGCGATTTCAACACGCCTGTTTATGGGACCCGGATGCATAATAAGGACCTTCCCCTCTTTGACCAGTTCAGGAGTGGCTCCATATCTCAAATGATATTCATCCAGGGAAGGAATAAGCCCTTCTTCCTGCCTTTCACCCTGTATTCTCAAAAGGTACAGAATATCAGCTTCCTCTATAGCTTTTTTGGTATCAGAAACAAAAGACGCTCCAAGGGACTGAATATCCTTCGGCATAAGAGTTTCCGGACCCGATACGGTGACAGAGGCTCCCATCTTTGAGAATGCCTTTATGCCAGACCTTGCAACTCGGCTGTGAAGAACATCTCCTACAATGGCTACCTTTTTCCCGTCAAGTTTGCCGAGCTTTTTCCAGGCTGAGTGTAGATCCAGCAGTGCCTGGGTTGGATGTCTGTGAGTTCCGTCACCGGCATTGAATACCGACGCCCGTGTCAGTTTTTTAGAAAGGTAGTCTGCGGCACCCACCGCGCCATGCCTTATAACAACAGCATCTGCCCCCATGGCCTCCAGTGTCCAGGCCGTATCCTTCATAGTCTCTCCCTTACTGACACTTGATCCGGAGGCTGACCAGTTAACCACATCAGCACTGAGCATTTTTTCTGCAAGCTCGAAGGACACCTTGGTTCGAGTTGAAGGTTCGTAGAAAAAATTAACTATCATTTTGCCTCGAAGGGCAGGTACCTTCTTTATGGGTCTTCCAAGAAGCTCTTCCATGTAATCTGCCTGCTGCAAAAAAATGTCCAGCTCTTCCCTGTTCCATTCATCAAGATCTATAAGTCCTTTATGACGCCATTTCAAGCCAGACCCTCCTTCACTTCTTCAGTTATAAGAACCCTGTCCTCACCGTCAATTTCATTCACTCTTACTTCTACCATTTCCGAACTCGATGTGGGAACAACCTTGCCGAAGTAATCAGCCTGAATGGGCAACTCCCGGTGGCCACGGTCTACAAGGATCACAAGCTGGACGTTGTCAGGCCTTCCAAGGTCCATCATCGCGTCAAGAGCAGCCCTGATAGTCCTTCCCGTATAAAGCACATCATCAACAAGAATAAGTTTTTTCCCGGCGATATCCTCCGGAATGGAAGTACTGTGAACAACGGGCTGTTCAAGTAATGTTGGGATGTCATCCCTGTAAAGGGTTATATCCAGTTCTCCTGCAGGAACCTTCACGTTTTCGATCTCAATAAATAATTTTCTGAGCCGGGAAGCAAGGAAAACACCCCTTCTCTGTATCCCGAGAAGGATAATACCTTCCAGCCCCTTGTTCCTCTCGATAATCTCAATTGCAATTCGCCTGAGGACCCTGTCCATGTCACCTTCAGTCATTACTACTGTCTTTTCTGTCTTTTCTATCTTTGCCATATTCAAAAACCACCTCTCAGACATAGCTGGTATTCCACTGACCAGGAAACTTTTCACTACTGGACCGGTTGATTTGCAATAAAATGCAACCGGTTGCACAATCTATAAAAATAATAACAATCATTACATGGCGTGTCAATAAATGATCCTGATCAAAAAAGAGAAATAATCTTTGTAACAAAATTATCTTTGCAAAAAGTTTACAGAAAGACATCACAAAGAAGAGGGAGAGGACCCCTCAGGCCCTTCTCCCTCTTCTTACACATATAACTCGGATCAGCAACCCCCTGTCAAGGGCAGGACGTTACGAGGTAACCGGCATCAAGCCATGCTTTAACTCCATTTTTCAACGCCATTGCATTGTAACCCTTTTCGATTAAAGGCTCTGCCACACGGACAGCCGATGCTTCTTCCGGTCAGCCTCAGTAAAAGATGATCTTCTTATCTGTTTCGGCAACAAGCTCTGCAATTTCCCTGAAACTCTCAAGAGTTATGGCTCCTTCGAGAGGCATACTTCTGAACCTGTCCTCCCCCTTATAGGCACAGACAAGAAGGGCATCCCCAGTGAATGCCAGCTTTCTGGCCTCTTGCACCTCTATTCTGGGAACTTCCATGCCGAAAGCTTTTTTCGGTGTGAAGAAACTACCCTGCAGAAAAACCAGAACGAGAATAAAAACCGCGATGCTGCGCAGGATCCAACCTGTCAAACTTGCCAAAGAGATCACTCCTTTCATTTTTATCGTTTTATTGTGATATTCTAACAGAGAGAAGAAACAAATAACACACTCGACAACAGTGTATTTTTGAAAAAACTTCGACCAATAAACATAACTTTTCAAATCCTTGCATCTAAAGGGCTTTTACTGTAGTTTAAAAATATTGAAGAATTTTTCTTTACGTTCCTTTTTTATTTCCCTTTCAAAACAAATTTTTCTTTTCTTTAAATAATTCAACCTGAAGGAAAAAACACATATTTCGGCAGGTTCTATACTTCGCGAAGATTATGAATTGACATGTTCAGCCTGCCTGAAAAGATAACTGGAGGAATCATTATGGTTCAAGCCACTAAGGATATGTTCATATGGACATGGCATTTCTGGAAGATATTTCCGATAGTGACCGTCTGTATTATATGTCTGAAAAATGCTTTCCTGACTCCCTTTCTGGGGGAAAGCAGATCGGACCTTATAGAAAAGCTGATGTTGCTCTCTGCGGCATTGCTGTTAAGTAATTTAACCATGACAAGAGATTATATGGAAGTACACAAATTACTGCTTTTTATTACAGGTATTATCTGGGCAACTGGTATTTTTATTTTCGAAATACTGGTGAGGCGCTATCTATTCAGGGAAAGGCTGTTCCTGATCCTTGACAGTTACAAAATAACAACGGGAAGGATCGGGATAGCCCTGTTAATGCTGATATCATCCGTTCCAATGGCTACAATACTTATCAATTCGATTTAAATACTTTTTTTGGTTAAAAACATTAAAATTCTTTAGATAACTCTATTTTACTCTTCAATACAAAATGATATAATCCCTTCATTATTTCTAATCCGTTCTGTCTTCATTCTCTTTAACAAAGATCTCTACTACATCATAAGGAAGGGAGTATTTGAAATGGGAAACAATATTTACATTACTCCGGAAAATCCCGACATCACAGGAAAAGACGTTATAATTCTGGAATCGGATGGAACTATCGATAAATACGGGCATACTTTTGCGTGGCCAGTTCACTTACGTATGAAAGAACTTGGATACAGAACAGGGATATTATCTCTGGTTAAACACTTTGAACTTCTACCTTTTATAACTCCAAAACCAGTTATTATTGCGGGCGGTATGACAGAGGCCACTTCAGAATTGGAATGGGTAAAAAGATCGAGGGATTTTTTCAGAAACCTAATGCTCCCTGAAACTGTTGCAACCAGTAGTTTACCTGTTCTGGGCATTTGTTTTGGAGCCCAGATCCTGGCTGAATCCTACATGACCGGTAGTGTCTCTTTTCTCAGAGAATCGGAGATAGGACCCCGGACGATCAATATAGATATTCCCGATCATCCCCTTTTCAGAGGAAAAGGGGATATTTTAAAAGTATATGAATTTCACTACAACAAGATATGCTGCGAAGGACTTATTCCCGTATCTTCTTCTGCTTACGGGAATACATCCTTTCTCCAGGCCTTCCAGGTACCCGGAACTCTGTGTTTCGGAGTACAGTTTCATCCGGAATTCGATGGCAACCAGCTCAAAAACCTTACTGACCACTACAGAAGACTCCTGTCCCATCTTGGATGGGACAAGATCTCTTTCAACGAGAAAGATAAGGTCCTGAAGCCCCATCACGACATACTCGATAATTTCATGAAAATAAAAAGGAGCATTTCTCCCGAAGACCAGAGGACCTCTACCCTTGAACCAATTCACTGAAAGAACCTGTGGCTTCGAAGAAAACTGTTCCACCCGTATACAGACACGGGGTCTTTCACTAAAGAAAGACCCCCTAATGGTTTGTAAATACCGGTTAAAAACCTGACGTAAGGTTATTCTACTCGATAAAACCCTGCTCCTTCAGGAATATCTCTGCAACCATTTTTGCAGGTTTTCCGTTTACATCGACTTCATAATTAAGCTGCTGCATCGTCTCATCATCAAGCATCTCTACAACAGGCCGGAAGATATCAGCGATCTCCGGAT
>CAZFJG010000112.1:0-5455 GCA_964519285.1 uncultured Synergistales bacterium
GCTTTTGCTGTAAGGCTGATAAAGAGGGTTCTTTCCGGAACGGCTTACTTTCAGGTTCATGATCAAGTGGCTTCTCATCTGGAAGACTGTTTTGAAGAATCTGACTTGTCCCACAGGAATTACGGGTCAGTTTTCAAAAACAGGCCATCCTATGTAAGGTTCATGGACATGATGGCAGGTTCTGCGATATTTGAGCAGGGAGAAACATTTCACCATATGGCAAGAGTGGGAGTTCTTTCAAAAATGATCGCAGATAGTATGGGTCTTGAAGAATCTTTCTGCAAGGTCCTTGAATTTGCAGCACCTCTTCATGATCTTGGAATGACAGGAGTTCCTGAAGAAGTGATCCAGAAAAAAGGAGGACTCAGCTCTTCTGACTGGTCCAACATCAGGTTACATGGTCAGATAGGAGCGAATCTTCTTGGAACAGCAAAGTGTCCTGTATTAAATATGGCCAGGGTCATTGTCAGAACACACCATGAAAGATGGGATGGAGAAGGATATCCCTCAGGAACCGGCCAGGGTAATATTCCTACGCCAGGCCTGATAACTGCGTTGGCGGACAGTTTCGACGTAATGGTGTCCTCAAGATCTTACAAGAGGGAGATCATGATAGAAGAGGCTTTTGAAAACATAAAGTTGAACAGCGGAAGCCAGTTCTGTCCAATGTGTGTTTATTCCCTGCTGGGCCGGAAAGATGAAATAAGGAAAATTTATATGAAATCTCCTGGAATGGTCAAAGCTTAAGATAGGCAAGGGTACAGGATAGAAAGGCAGTTTTTTAAGGGATTTTCCAGTCACGGTTGATTCATCCCAAAAACATAAAAAAAGGATTGCCCGGGAAGTTATAAACATCCCTGACAATCCCGTCTATAACCTAAAATGGCGGAGGGCAGAGGATTCGAACCCCTGGAGGCTTACGCCTCAATTGATTTCAAGTCAACCGCCTTCGACCACTCGGCCAGCCCTCCGTGCCGATATATTATATACATGGAAAGCCATCTCGCCAACCCCCTTTATCTTTATTTCATAAAATTCTATAATAAAAATCTAATACCTGAAGGAGGGGAAATTAATGGATGCAGAACAGGTTGCAAGAGAATATCTTTGCCCGGGAACGAGTATTGCAGTCATCGGAGCGTCTCCGAAGATCGACAGGGCTTCAAATGAGATCGTTGAATACCTTAAGAGAAAAAAAATGAAGGTTTTTCCCATAAATCCTGGACACGCTGGCAAAAAGATCCATGATCTTGAATGTGTGGCAAAGCTGAGTGATCTTAAGGAAAAGGTAGATATTGTGAATGTGATAGTGTCTCCCCGGTTTCAGGATAAAATTATCAGCGAGATAAAGGATCTCGATTATAAACCAATAGTCTGGTTTCAACCTGGTGCAGAAAATCCGGAAGCGGAGAAAAAACTTGAAGAGGAAGGCTACACTGTGATCAGTGATGCCTGCATAATGGTGGTTCATACCCTTTTCTGCTAAATGCAGAAAGAATTCAAAGGATTGATTGTTGCTTATTTTCAGGGAAAACAGAGGTACCAGTTGTTCCATCTGTTGATCGGAAGGACCTTGACCTTCCTGAAGCAGGGGATCATTTCTCCAGGTACAGATCTAACGAAATCCTTGTAATGGCTTTGCTCAATGGTCTCTATGGTACTGACCAGCCAGTTCTGTCTCAGGCTCAGATCGTGAAAAATTACTATTTTTTCTGCAACTCTTGCAGTTTCACGGTAAAGGAAATGCCTTTCCTGTTTCCCGAGGCCGTGGGCAACATATGCTGCTGTTACTGCCTGAAAAACGTTATCCCCGAAGGGCAGTTTTTTCATTATGTCCATTTCTATACATTCCAGACCGTTTTTTCTGCAACGTCGTATCATTCCCGGTGCTCTGTCCGAGGCAAGCACTTCCAGTCCTTCCAGTTGCCAACTTTTTGCAAAGGCTCCTGTTCCGCTGCCAATGTCAAGGGCGCGGTCCTTTTTTTTCAGGCAGGTTATATTTCTGTTCTTTTGTATGATCTCAGTATAAAAACGAACCTGAAAATCGAAGAAGAGCTGGTAAAAAGGGGCTATGGTATGAAATTTTCTTACATGCCAGTTCATTTGTTCTACCTCCGGAGTTCCTGCCGGGTTTTTCTTTGATTAATTTCCCCCTGTCGATCTGGCTTATCAGGCAGAGTCATTTTAACAGTATATGTATAAGATATAAAAGAGAGACTGCTCTGAATATTAAGACTTTTGTTGGAATGGGCCTAAAATGCTATATAATTTAAAATAAACGTAACAATGAGGTGAATGTATTGAATGAAGAACTGTCCACGATAATAAGGGTACGTTATGGAGAGACAGACCGAATGGGTGTTGTAAACAACGCCAATTATCTGAACTGGTTTGAGGTGGGTCGTACGGAATACTGTCGTCAGCTTGGTAAGACCTACGCTGACTGGGAGAAGGATGGGCTGTTTCTGCCTGTTGTGGAGACACGATGTCGCTACAAGAACCCTGCATTTTATGATGACCAGATAAGCATTTTCACATCCCTTACCGGCCTCAAAAAATTCAGTCTCGAATTCAGTTACAGGCTGGTAAAGGAAGGATCATCGAAGCCAGTGGCATTCGGCTGGACGAAACATGCTATGGTTGACGGATCAGGAAAACTGATAAAGGGGGAAAATCCGTTTCTGGATTGGATAAAGATCAAGTTAAAAGACTTTGTGGAGGTGAGTTGAACATTGACAGAAAGAGCCATACTTTTAGGTAACGAGGCCATCGCCCGGGGAATAATAGAGGCCGGGTGCATGGTAGCAACGGCGTATCCGGGGACTCCGTCTTCGGAAATCCTTCCTGCAGTTGCGAAGTTTGCTGACGAGCTCGGGACAAAGACAGCCGTTGAGTGGGGAGCGAACGAGAAAGTAGCATTCGAGATGGCGGTATCCGCGTCTTCTACCGGGATAAGGGCCTGTGCGGTAATGAAACAGGTTGGACTTAACGTAGCGGCAGATCCTTTTATGAGCGCTGCACATTTCGACATGAAGGGCGGCATGCTCCTTGTGGTCTCTGACGATCCGGGGCCTCACAGTTCCCAGACTGAGCAGGACAGCAGGTATTTCGCCATGTTCGCCAAGGTTCCCTGTTTTGATCCTGCCACAGCGGCAGAAGCGAAGGAAATGGTATTCGATGCCTACGGACTTTCCGAAAAACACAGTATCATAACAATGCTCAGACCAAGCGTAAGGGTGGACCACTGTCGGCAGGACGTCGAGCTTAAAGACGTGATAAAACTTGAGAACAAGATGAAGTTTGAAAAGGATCCATCGAGATGGGTCTGTCTTCCTGCCAGGGTAAGGGTTAATCATCCAAAGCTCAACCGCAAGCTGGAGGAAATCAGGAAGGATTTTGAAGAACTTTACGGAAAATACAATTACGAGGTTCCCGCAAAGAAAACTCCAAAACTCGGAATAATAGCTTCTGGGGTGAGTTTCTCCGTTGTCTCCGATCTTCTTAAGACCTGGGGCAGGGATGACATTTCCGTGCTGAAGATAGGAACTCCCCATCCTCTTCCAACAAAGATGGTCCAGGATTTCATTGATCGCCATGATAACGTTCTGATACTGGAGGAGACCTATCCTGTGGTGGAAATGCAGCTTGTGGACAGGACAAAGGTCAAGGGAAGATGGAACGGTTTTGTTCCAAGTGCCGGAGAACTTCTGCCTGAAGTGATCGAGGAAATAGTGCTCAAGGCCCTTGGAGAGGGTAGCGCTGGTGGAGCAGATGATGACATTAAAAAATCCCTGGAAGAGCTCAGGATAACACCTCGTAAGCCCATGCTGTGTCCAGGATGTCCCCACAGGGCAAGCTTCTTTTCCATCAGGCAGGCCCTTCCAAAGGCTGTAAATCCATCCGATATCGGTTGTTATACCCTTGGAGTGAACCAGAAGGGTGTCGATATGGTAATGGATATGGGAGCATCAGTGACAATGGCTTCCGGCCAGTATCTTGCCCACAAGGTTGCAGGTGAGGAACGTCCCGTGGTAACAACCATAGGAGATTCCACCTTCTTCCACATGGGACTTCAGGGTCTTGCAAGTGCTGTGTATAACAAACATGCTTTTGTACTTGCCATACTTGACAACGACATAACTGCCATGACGGGAGGCCAGAGCCATCCAGCCATAGGTGACAAGCTGAGGAAGGACGATCACGGACGAAAGGTCAACATTGAGGGTGCCTGCAAAGGTTGTGGAGTCAATCATGTGAAGATGGTGGCAGCCTATAATATTGAAGAAGGCAAAACCGCTATAAAAGAAGCATGGGAATATGCCAGAAAGAACGAAGAACCTGCCGTTGTGATCTTCAAACACCCCTGTATGCTTCTGAGGCGTCCCCAGGACAAAATTCCTGTGTACGTTGACCAGGACAAATGCATAGGCTGCAGGTTCTGTATAGATTATTTCAACTGTCCGGGTCTTGCCTTCGATGAAGAGAAGAAGAAGGCCTATATTGACGAACGGTTCTGCGTCCAGTGCGGGGTTTGCGTTAATGTATGTCCCCACGGAGCTATTCTTGAAAAAGGGGAGGAGGAGTAGACCATGCAGTATGTCATAGTCGGCATTGGCGGACAGGGAATACTTTTCTCCAGCAAGGTTCTGGGACGTATCGCCCTTGCAAAGAATGAGAACATTATGGGAAGCGAAGTCCACGGAATGGCCCAGAGAGGTGGAAGTGTTATAAGCCACTTCAAGATCGGAGATTACAAGAGTCCCCTGGTGAGGAGCGGAGAGGCAGATGTGCTTCTTGCCTTTGACCAGAACGAGGCTGTAAGAAATCTGACCTTCCTTAAAGACGGTGGCAGCCTCGTGGTGAACGTCCACGATCCAAAGACCTTTGAGAATGAACATCTTAAAAGCTACATAGAAAAACACAACCTCAGGATATTTCCCCTGAAGGGATACGATATACTGAAGGAGAACATGAAGGGTAACTTCCTCTTTCTGAACGTCCTTATTCTTGGTGCCATGTGTGGAGCTGAAATAGGGAATGTCAGCATTGATGAAGTACTTAAGGCCATAGGCGATCTTTCCCCCGAGAAGTTCAGAGAACCTAACCTGTACGTAGTAGACCTTGGATACAAGGCCATAGGGAAGTAGCCATGAACAGGAATAGAAACGGAGAGCCTTCAAGGCTCTCCGTTTTTCATGGTCGGAAGGGGTTTTCCCTTATTGAGCTGATCGTGGTTTTGTGTATCCTGACAGTTGTAGCAGGTTCAGTGACGGTTACTTCCTCCCTTGCCTCTTTAAAAAAAGGTTCGGACGAATGTGTCATCAGAGAGGCAAAGCGCTTTGAAAGATGGCTTAACAACAGGTTCCACAAAGCCCTTCTTTACAGGCGATCTTTTAATTTCAAGTCACTTCCTTGTTCAACACCTGCCAGTTATATCCAGATAAGATGGAACGAT
>CAZFJG010000113.1:0-5292 GCA_964519285.1 uncultured Synergistales bacterium
TGGCCTTTTTGCCCATGCTGAGGGCTGTCCTGTTCATGTGCTCAAGAAATCGGAAATCTCCACATGATGAGTGGATATCCTCCTTTATGTATTCTTCGGCAGCTTCCTTTGGCGATGCAGTCAATACAAGGATCTTTCCACTT
Source organism: uncultured Synergistales bacterium (assembly GCA_964519285.1). Classification (GTDB taxonomy): domain Bacteria; phylum Synergistota; class Synergistia; order Synergistales; family JAFGMB01; genus CAZFJG01. Next base: position 144 of record CAZFJG010000113.1, read on the forward strand.
ATGCCCTTCTGTCGAAGTTCCAGCGCTTCTTCCGGAGTTGCTACTGCGAACCAGTTGCAACCTTCTGATTCCAGTATTTGCGCAGTTTTTACGGCACCGTGAGAATAAGCGTTTGATTTCACCACAGCTATAATTTCACAGTTTTCCTGTATTATTCTTTTGACCTCCCGGTAATTAAGCCGCAGATTTTCTGTATAGATCTCGAGCCAGGTCTGTCTCAGCATGGCGAAGGCCTCCTTTAGCCTCTTTGTGTTAGTAAATTCTTTCCGGATCAAAGGAACGGAAGAAATGTTGTATTCCTTAGCGTATCAGTCCTGGACTAAAACTTCATTTATCATCTCCCGGTAGGGAAAAAGCCCAAAAATCCCCCCGGTATGAAGAAAGAGTAGCTTTTCTTTTTTGTTCCATGTCTTCTTGCTTATTTCCTGTGCTAATCCGTAAAAGGCTTTGCCAGTGTATACCGGGTCAAAAATAAGGGCTTCTTTTTCAGCAACGTCCTTTATCAATGACAACTGTTCCCGGGTAGTTCGCGTATATCCTTCACCTATATAGAGATCGTTGACGTTGATATCCTTTTCGCAGATTTCCATTTCCGGGAAGTAATCTTTCCTTATCGCAGCCATAATATCGAGGACTCTGCCTTTTACGGTTTCAGAGTCAAAAGCAACGCTGAAGCCAGTTATTATTGATGAAAGGCCAAAAATCGCTTTGCCAGCCAGCATGCCTGCAAGAGTTCCTCCTGAACCGGTAGGACAGATGATGTGATCAGGTTCAAAGCCCGAGGTGCTGAATTGTTCCATCATTTCCTTAACCGCTCTTACGTAACCCAGCGATCCAGTAGAATCTGAAGCTCCAAGGGGGATAAGGCAGGGGTTAAACCCTTTTTTCCTATAGTCTTCAGCGATATTTTTCATGAGGTCTTCGGTCTCAATAAGGGTATATCCTTCTGCGTATGTGACTGAAGTTCCCAGCATTCTGTCGAGGAAAAGGTTACCTTCGGGAAGGGATGGTTTTTCCCCGCCCAGTACAAGGTGGCATTTCATACCAAGTTTTGCGGCTGCAGCAGCAGTAGCCCTCGCATGATTTGACTGGAGACCTCCGCATGTAATGAGGGTGTCGAATCCATTCTCGAGAGCATGGAAGCAGCTGTATTCAAGTTTTCTTACCTTATTTCCGGAGAATGCAACACCTGTCAAGTCGTCTCTTTTAATGTACAGTTCAGGTCCTTTGAGCTCTTCGGTCATAGTTGCCATTTTGTGTATCGGAGTGGGCAGATTAGCTAAGTTTACGAGATTCTCAAGTGGGTTCATAATAGAATACCTCCCTGGAAGGTTTTATTGATCGGATTATCAGTAGATTATTGAGAATTATGAAAATAATACCACCAGTATTTGTGTTTGTCCCATTACATTTAATGCATTGAGCTATATCTCAACTATCAGTATGTGTTATTCTGATAATTATAGATCATGATTCGATTCTTTCCTGCGAGGTGAGTGCAGTTGCAAAGACAAACAAAGAAGCTTGCCAGAGAGGTCAACGTCCTTGTTAAAGAATACGTCGAAATAGAGAGAGATATCTTTAAGCCATCTCTCAGAAAATCGCTGCCAATTCCGGGTTTTTTCAGGCCTGTTGATTACAAAAGTCATTACGATCGCCTTGGACAGATGCTGGAAGAGCTGGAGAAGATCAAAAAGGAGATCTCAAGCCTGAGGCCGGAAAGCCAGAGCCTGGAAGGTAGATTTCTTATAACCCTCCGTTCCTATGTTACAGGTCTTGCTAAAGCACAGGTTCAGCTGAAAACCATGTGTCTACATCTTGACCATAGGAGTGAAGGCGGAACCTACTCTAAAGCGGAGTACAGGGAAGAAGCCCGTAAACTGAGGGAAATGGAAAGAAAATATTTTGAGACGGGGAAAAAACTTAACGAGCTTCTGGCTGAAATAAAGGGAAAGAAATAATTTCCATAAAGAATATTCTGTTGGGGATTGTAAAAATTCTACATTTTGTATAATCTATACATGTGGGAATCTTGTCCATGAAGGAGGTGTCTTTTTTTGAGTACGGGTATTGAAGCTTATGAGACGAATATTTCAAAAACTGTGGTAGTCAGGTTTTCTCCTGGTGTGGATATATTTAAAGGACTGAGGGAGGTCTGCTCGGAAAAAGGCATAACTTCAGGTACCATAATAACTATGTTGGGAAGTCTCAGATCGGCTACTCTTGTCTGTGTAACACCGGATCTTACCCGGGAGACAGGGGCAAGGTATTTCGATCCCATTGAGATAGAAGGCCCCCTCGAACTCATAGGAGCACAGGGAATTATAGGTCTGGAAGATGGCGGTATCAGTATCCACCTGCATGGAACAGTTGGCACTGATGAAATGGAGCCAATTGCAGGACATATAGTGGATAATGGTAGAACTCTGGTTCTTGCAACCATGGAGATAGTTGTTCAAGGCTTCGGTTCTGTGGACCTGATCCGTTCATACGACGAAGAAACCGAGTTTGTAAGGTTTGACTTAAAGAAAAAACCAGAATAAATGTTTTTACACATGATAATACCAGGCTCTGTTTTCAGATCACAGGTCTTCAGAATGTGGATGTCAGCTTGTAAATACCGAATTCACGATGTTTCAGTGACTCAGCTTTTGTGAATTTGCCGTTGCAAACTTCCAGAACAAGGGCGTAAAGCCTTTCAGCACACTCTTCAATGGTTTCATCTCCAAGTATTATATTACCGGCGTTCAAGTCAATGTTTTCCTCCATCGTTGTATATGTTGCCGGGTTTCCTGTAAGCTTGATTACAGGGGCAACAGGGCAGCCTGTTGGTGTGCCTCTGCCTGTTGTAAAAAGGACCAGTTGTGCTCCACCTGCCACCATGCCCGTTATTGACTCAATATCCTGACCAGGAGTGTCCATCATGAAAAGGCCTTTTCCGGTTGGTGTCTGGGCGTATTCGAGAACTCCCTGAAGGTGACTGGATCCGGCCTTGTAGATACACCCAAGGGATTTTTCCTCAATTGTAGTAAGTCCACCGTCAATATTGCCCGGAGTGGGCTGACTTCCCCTGAGATCAACCCCCATTCGCATAGCTCTCTTTTCACAAGCGTTTACTATGTCCAGCAGGTCCTGTCCAACCTTTTCGGAAATACCCCTTCTGGCAAGTACATGTTCTGCTCCTATCAGTTCAGTCGTTTCTGAAAGGATCGATGTGCCTCCGTTATTGATGTGGATGTCGGAAACAGTACCCTGTACAGGATTGGCTGCGATACCGGAAGTTGTGTCCGATCCTCCACATTCAAGGCCTATAATTAACTCGGAAATCTCAAAGTGAGTTTTGCCCTGGCCAGAGATTTTCTCACTCAGCTGTCTGGCAGTCCGCAGCCCCCTGGCCTGTGCGGCCAGAGTCCCACCGCATCTCTGGATGACAAGACATTCTACCGGTTTGCCTGACATGGCTATATCCTGGGCAAGTGCTTCAGCTTTCAGGCTTTCGCAGCCAAGTCCTATCACAAGAACTGCTCCGACGTTTGGATTTTTCCCGAACCCCGCAAGAGTTCTGAAACATATGTCAAGATCGGGTTTTATCTGGGCACATCCATGCTGATTTGGAAGATAAACTGCTCCTTCTACCTGTTCTGCAATCCTCGAAGCAACTGTAGCGGCACACACAGATGCCGGTATTACCAGGAGGTGGTTTCTAATACCTGCTGATCCGTCTTCCCTTAAGTAGCCTTTAAAGTCCATTATTCTGCATCCTCCCTGTCTCCACGGGCTCTCGTGCTTTCCAGGTTCTGTATATGTACATGGTATCCTTTTTCAATTTTTTCAGTAGACCTGCCGATGTCCTCTCCGTATTTTCTGACAGTATGGCCTTCTTCAATGGTCCTGAGAGCTATTTTGTGTCCAAATGGTACAGGGCAAAGAGATCTTAGAGTATATTCCCTGCCACCGAGAAGAAACCTTACTGTCTGACCTTCGGAAATATTTTCCAGTACAGTTGCTACATCGTCTTCCCGGTGAACTACCAGTGCGTTGTTTTTCATATGACCACCTCCAGGTAAAATAGTTGAAAGGATCTATCGTAAAAAAACAGATCCTAACAGGTCTGAATATACAACAAAAAAGATGTTGAGGGATAAAAAATATTTTTCAGGCAAGTTCTTTGTTATTTATAAAAATAAATAAAATTCTTTCAACAGGGACTATTCCCTTCGGCCTTGACAGTTTTTTACGAAGGGTGTATTTTTCAGAACAACAAAATGTATTCAGCCTGCATACAACTTGTCTTTTGCCACATCATTCAGGAGGTCTGTTCTTGCTGAAAAAACAATCGAAAAAAAATCAGGCTTATTACAGGATCAAGTCCCTGATAGGAGACACTCAGTTTGTTAACAGCCACCATATTTCCGAAAATTCCCTTGCAGGCAGACTTAAAATGAGTCGCACTCCTGTGAGGGAAGCCCTTCAGCAACTCGAGATGGAGGGCTTTATCAAGATAATTCCCAACAAGGGAATTGTGGTTCTTGAAACTTCGGTGAACGAGTTCAGACAGATATACGATATGCGTATAGCCATTGAGGAATTTGTTCTTCGAGAATTGACAGGAAAGCTGTCAGAGGAACAGCTGGCTATCCTTGAGGACATTATAGAAGAACAGGGCAAGTGCATTGAAAGCGAAGAAACCACCCGGTTTCTCAGTCTCGATCGACAGTTCCACGAAGCTTTATTCAGATTTTACGACAACCCCATGATAATTGATTACATGTCTAACCTTAGAGATAGACTCTATTCACTTAACTATAAAATGCTCCAGTCCAAAGAGAACAAGAAACTCTTTCTGTCAGAGCACAGAAAGATTCTTGAGGCCCTCAGAAAAAAGGATGTCATTGAAGCAATGCGAAATATGGATATCCATCTCAAGGGGGGCAAGACAAGGCTAATGTAGGATGAGCCTTGCAATCCTGTTGCAAGATAAAACAGTTGAAAGGTGGTGTTTATCAGAATTTCATGTTGTTGTAACAATTGCTGTTTTAGTAATGCATGTTAACAATCAAGAACACTAAGGAGGTTCGCGGTAATGAAGAAAAAAGCTTTATTGTTAGTGCTCTCGGTTATTATGGTTTTCTCAATGTCGGTGACAGCT
>CAZFJG010000114.1:0-5283 GCA_964519285.1 uncultured Synergistales bacterium
GGCCTATATGGGCCTGGACAGGTCACACCTATATTAACGGGGATTCCGGTAAAGACCTGCCTTCAAAATATGTGGACCGTTTGCCCGTAAATGACGGTTACTGGCTTGGCGTAATGAACGATTTTTCTTTTACTTCAGGGGATGTCACAGCTGCTGTAGTCCTGTTCGACAGTGGACTTACAGCTGGTGTCCGACGACGGATCAGCCAGATGGCCGAGAAAATAGGCATCTACGCTGTGAAGATGAAGGGTCCGCCGGATCCCAGTAAAATGGACTTCTCAAAAGCCTATACCTATACTGAATCTGACAACAACATGATCTGGTTTGTTACTGAAGGGCCTTGACCAGGAAAAAGGGCAAAGTAATATTTATAAGCCTGGTCATGAAGACAACAGGTAGAATTCCTTTAAAAGAGTCGAGGGTTGACCCTTCTTTTCCAAACCCTATACTTCTATAGTAAAGTCCTGAAAAGGAGGGTATGATATTGGAACTTACGAGGAAGAAAGCCAGGATAGTCCAGAAAGCCCTTTCTGAGTTGGAAAAAGAAGGAACTCTTTCTACGGAAGAAGCAAAAAAACTGTCTTCCTCCATTCATGTTATACCCATGGATTGGAAGAAAATTGCAGGATATGCCTTTCTGCTTGCCGTTATAAGCCTTTTAATCTCAGTATTTGCGGTTATCAGCGATAAATACCTTATGGAACTTCTGGCCCGGTTATTCAGTGCTCCGGCAGCCATGAAATCTATCTTCTTTGCTCTTGTTGCAGTGCTTTTCCTGTTCTTTGGTTTTAGAAGGATAAAAAACAAACCTCACAGAAAATACAGCAATGAGTCCATAGTTTTCCTTGGAGTCCTTTCTATTGCAGCTTCGGTTGGTTTCCTGGGTGTTGCAATTGGAAAGGGGAGCGATAGTATCTCTCTTCTGTTCCTTCTGGCATCATTCATTTATGCCCTGATAGGCTGGGCAGCGTCTTCCAGGCAGGTATGGATATTTTCCCTTATAGCCCTTGGTTCATGGTTCGGAGCTCAAACTGGTTATATTTCTGGCTGGGGAGCTTATTATTTTGGAATGAATTTTCCCTTCCGTTTTGTCCTTTTCGGGGGCGTCCTCACCCTGGCCGGTTTTATTATGGAGAAAATGGTAAAGTCAGATCAGCAGGGATCATACGGAAGGCTGGTATACCTGGCTGTTCCTACAAGAGTGATGGGGTACCTTTACCTTTTTATGGCACTTTGGATAATGTCGATCTTTGGCAATTATGGAGATATTAATGTATGGAGGCGTGCCGGTCATGCCGAGCTTTTCCAATGGTCCCTTTTATTCGGTGTAGCTGCCATTGCGTGTATATATCACGGTGTTAAATATGACGACAGTGTTTCCAGAGGATTTGGAATTACTTTTATCCTGATCAACCTTTATACCCGCTTTTTCGAGTTCTTCTGGAACAGTCTTCATAAGGCAATATTCTTTGCGGTTCTGGCTGCAAGTTTCTGGCTTATCGGAAGGCATGTTGAAAAACTCTGGAGTCCGGGAGATAAAGATAAATGAACATTCCTCAAGTTAAAGGGGATAAAGAAGAGAATTGTTCTTTTCGGAGATCGCTCATGATTTTTTTGATAACTAACTAAAGGGCTTCTTGATTGCTATGATAAAATAATCTAATAAGATCATAAGAGAGGTGATAATATGTTGAACAGAAGTGGAAGGTCTTTTCTTTTGCTATGTTCCATTCTGCTTTTTGCGGTTATTCCCACCGCTGCCGGAGCAGTATCTAAGATCACGGCAGATGAGCTCAACAGCATCCTCGGAAATGAGGATCTTGTTGTAATTGATTCCAGAAAGACCAGCGATTGGGAGAATAGTGAAGAGATGATACTTGGAGCCTTTAGAGGGGATCCATGGAAGACTGAGGAATGGATAACTGCTTTTTCGACAGACAAAAGATACGTAGTATATTGTGCCTGACCCTTTGAATTTACTAGTGCCAGTGTGGCACGAAAAATGGCAAATGCAAATTTCAGTAATGTAGAAGTACTCAAAGGAGGCTGGAAAGCCTGGATCCAGGCAGGATATCCGGTTGAGCCTAAGGAATAAATTTTCATGAACCGCAAAAAAGGCAGCCTTAAAAAAGGCTGCCTTTTTTTAAAGGAAAAGAAAGGGGCATAAAAATATTGATGATAAAAATAGAAACAAGAAAAACGTTGTCAGATCAGGTCTTTCCGCTTCACTTTACTTTACAAAAGTTTTATTTTGATATTAAGAGTCAGTTGTAGTGTCCGTGATTAGAGATGTCTTCCCTTTTGCAGGAATAACATAGAGATTCCTCCATTTCCCTTTTCATGCCAGAAACCCGTTACCTTTGTTTTTTCTGCTGAGCTTCTGGGTGTAGGACCAATTGAGATAAGCCATACCTGCGGAGAGGTTGTGAAGCAGAGTTATTATGGCAAGATGATAATTATTGTACATGAGACAGTAGGCATGTAAGAGAGCCATTTGAACTTTTCAGCAGTTCTGGAGTAGATTTCGAGAGAGAAACTGGTCTTCATAGGAGAGAAAAAAATTTCTTTCCGGGATCTTCTTAATGTTTATATGATATAAAGCACTTGAAAATTAGATTCAGGCGGTCTTGTTATATGTTTATCTCCACTATGGAATATAATATTAATTGTGTACCTTATTTATTGAACCTGAGCTTCAGCTTTACTATAAAGACCTGGTCTGAATTTTTCATAACAAAATGATTGGAAAGGTATGAATATGACTACACGGTATTCCATACAGCATGAAGATAAACTGCTGACCTGTGAACTCAAAAGGTCTGACAGAAAGACCATAGAAATATCGGTACATCCGGATAAAAGTATTATTGTCCGGGCTCCTCGAAGGATCTCCCACAAAGAACTTGATAAAGTGCTGCAGAAAAAAGCAAACTGGATAATAAAAAAACTGCATCACTGTGAAAAACTTGCACCCCGGAATATGACAAAAAACTATACTGAAGGCGAAGAACATTTCTACCTTGGCAGGCAATGCAGGTTAAAGTTATCTTCCGGAAATGTAAATGAGGTAAAGCTCTCAGGAGATAATTTTGAAATCACCTGCAGAGAAAAATGGGATTCAGACAAAATCAAGTCCCTCCTGGAAGGTTGGTACTGGAGCAAGGCCGAGGAAACTTTTATAAAACACATCGATAAGTGGTGGCCTCTCTTTGAGAAGAGAGGTTTCAGCAGGCCAAGGCTTCGGATCAAGAAGATGAAAACACGGTGGGGGAGCCTGTCAACAAAGGGAAATCTCTCACTGAATGTTGAACTGATAAAAGCACCGGAGGAATGCATAGAATACCTGGTGGTTCATGAACTTTGTCACCTGGAGCACCACAATCATGGCCAGGACTATTACAGGTTACTCGAAGAACTTCTGCCAGACTGGAAAGAGAGAAGGAAACAGCTGAAGCAGAGTGCATTGTAAATTCTATCGCTTAGCTGTTACCTCCCAATCCTTCAAACAGGATATAATTCAAGTGGTTAAAAAAGTGACAAAAAGCCCGTAAACCATTTTTGGTCAACCTACCTTTACAAAAGCAGGGGGATAAAGTTCATGATAGACAGGAAATTGCTCAATGAGACGGTGAGGATTGCTGAAGAATATTTCGAAAAGGTTGAGTCCAGGCACGTTGGATCTGTAAAAAGCGTACAGGAGATCAGGGACAAATTATCAACGGACCTTCCAGAAACGGGGGAAGATCCTCTGGATGTTATTCAGGATATGGCCAATAAAGTGGATGGAGGCCTGGTAGCAAGTCCCGGGCCAAGGTATTTTGGTTTCGTCACCGGAGGAGTAGTACCTGCAAGCCTGGCTGCTGACTGGATGACCTCTGTATGGGACCAGAACGGAGTTCTTTCGGTATCATCTCCTGCCGCGGGTGTGGTCGAGGAGATAGTCTCTAACTGGATACTCGAGTTGCTGAGATTTCCGACGAACTGTTCTGTGGGTATGGTCACGGGCTGCCAGATGGCGAACTTTACATGCCTGGCTGCGGCAAGACACGAGGTCCTGAGAAGGGTAGGCTGGGATGTGGAGAGCAAGGGCCTGAACGGAGCGCCGGAGATAAGTATTGTAGCAGGGGAAGAGGCCCACGCCACCCTGATCAACGCACTGAAAATGCTGGGTTTCGGCACGGATAATATTATACAGGTCCCTTCTGACAGTAATGGGGCCATGATCCCGAAAAAGCTTAAAGAAGCGCTGGAAGATATTGATGGTCCTCTGATAGTAAATCTCCAGGCAGGAAATGTTAACACAGGCGCCTTCGATCCTTTTAAAGAAATTATAGATGTTGCTCATGAAAAGGGAGCCTGGGTTCATGTGGACGGAGCTTTCGGGTTATGGGGAAGAGTGACACCCGAGCTTGGTGATGAACTTGAAGGAGTGGAGAAGGCAGATTCCTGGGCGACAGATGCCCACAAGTGGCTGAATGTTCCCTACGATTCAGGACTGGCCATAGTTGCTAACGAAGCAGCTCATCGGACATCCATGGCACTTAAAGCCCCTTATTACATTGCTGCTTCGGATGAGACGAGAGATCCGAGTCAGTGGGTTCCTGAATCGTCAAGAAGGGCAAGGGGATTTGCCCTTTATGGAGCTATAAGGTCCCTTGGCGGGGAAGGTATTCGAGAGATAGTCGAAAGGAACTGCCGTCAGGCAAGACTGATGGCTTCCCTGCTGGAGGAGGACCCGGCAATAGAGATCCTGAACGAGGTGATCCTCAACCAGGTGCTTGTTCACTTTCTTCCGCCGGAGGGAATAGAAAGTGGTGCTTTCAACGGTGAGGTTATTTCTGTGATACAGGAAGAGGGAACATGCTGGGCTGGTAGTTCCAGGTGGAAAGGTATGGATGCCATGAGGGTCTCCGTTTCAAACTGGTCTACTACCGATAAGGATATTAATATCTCTGCCAGTGCTATTCGCAAGGTCCTGGCAGAATGCAGGGAAAGACACTGAGAAATCTTATAGAGAAGAGAGCATTGGTCATCCTTATTTTAAATATGAAAAATTTATTTGGAATTTGATTGTTTAAGATGACTTGGTTTCAATTTTTAAGTGCAAATAAAACGGAGTGGAATATCATTTTTAACCCATATGGTTTAAAAAACATAATTATCCCAAACCTCCGTTTTTTTGCACAGTTTTTGAAGAATTCCATTTAAAGCATAAAATCAATTTTTCAAAGCTATATCTTAATGTACTAATCCCAGTACTTTTGGTATGAACATTACTATTCC
>CAZFJG010000115.1:0-5212 GCA_964519285.1 uncultured Synergistales bacterium
ATTTACTGGGCCTTCTGGCTTTCTTCCTTCTGGCCATTGCCTTTTTGTGTGCCTGTTTTGGGCGATAGCCCTTCTTGCCCCCATTTCTTCTCAGTTCTCTGACCCACTGGTAGATGGACTCACTCCAAGTTCATCTGCCATCTCTTTCTGAGACTTGCCCATTTTACAAAGGGCATAAAGATGGTATCTTTGTAACAGGGTCAACTGACTGTAACGTCTCATAAGTGCTCCTTTCTGGCGCTTAGGGTTTAGGTGCCTTGACATTACATCAGTTGGCCCTTTTTTACTACCCTAAGTTCCGTGTACAGATTTTGGGGGACACTTCATACAGATTTTGGGGGACACTTCAGTGATCTTAATTAAAAATGCATTTTTTGTTGTCGTTTCAGCGCGTAGTTAAGATTGCATTGTTATAAATTCCGGGAACTTGGGTTGCAAAAACCTCCTTTGATAAATTTAATTTAATTCGAATATATCATCTCCACAACTGCAAAAATATTGCTCATCTCTGAAAATAGAAAGAGGACAAATGTTTTATTCTTGCCAATGCAGGGGAATACAATATAATTGGATGCAGGAAAAGCACCTTTCGCACAATAAAAAGAATTTACGAAATACTTGCATGGAGAGGCGCCGGAATAATACGATTTTTCAGGAGATTTGCCACAAATGGATGTGGTTTCATTTGATAGCTATCTTTTGAGGATTATTGATATTGGTTGCATACCTCTTAATACTTCCGAGGCAAAGCACTGTTCCAAAGGATGCTATGGATCCGGCAAAGACATGAAAGAACAAGAAAAATAGAAACCTTTCATGAAATGATGTCTAAATTTTACGTTTTGTTAATCTTATCTCAAGTTTTTGTCACGCTTCTTAGTGCATGAATAAACAAAGAGCTAAAAATTGGAGGCTTTTTATTAAATGAGTTTTTTGAAAAGTTTAAATGACCGGATTGAAGGACCAATTGGACAATTCCTGGCAGGTTCTATTAGAACACATTTAAGACGAAGGGATGCTTTTTCGTTTTGTCAGTTGAAAATTGCATTTTCAAGGTTTTTTTTAGGTCATAGCATCTCAAGGGTAAGTGTAATTGATAAATATCTCAAGTTTCTCTCTCAGCGAGATATCGACAATACAATGAGAGAACATATTTTCAAGACGATGGGTTATAATTTTGTGCCTTTTGATCATAAAGATGACAAAGAAACTCTCTGGTTTGATTTTTCTAATATAGTCTTAAGTGACTTTCGAATACAAAAAGAGCTATGGGAGATGTTCTCTAATGAGAAACTCATGGGAATTGAAATTCCTTCTGAGGACGATTTTCTTTTTTCGCTAATTAGCGAAGGACCATATGAATTTAAAGATGTCTTCATAAAACAAGGTGATATTGTTATTGATGCTGGCTCCAATTTTGGTGTTTTTTCACTTTTTGCTGCAAAAAAGGGAGCTAATGTATTTTCTTTTGAACCACAGGACTCGTGTTTTGAGGTGTTAAATAAAAATATTAACTTAAACCAGCTTGAAGACAAAATAACCCCCCTGAAACTGGCATTGGGGGATATCAAGGGTAAGGTTTCGTTCAGTTCCCATAAAGATTGCAATGACAGTGGCGCGACAATGATTACTGATAGAAGTCGTGGTAGATCAGGATATAGTGTTGACTGTACAACAATGGACAATTTGGTTAAGGATATTGGGGTGGACCGTGTTGATTTCATCAAGGCAGACATTGAGGGAGCAGAGAGATTGATGTTAAGTGGAGCTGTAAATGTATTAAAAAAATTCAAACCAAAATTGGCTATTTGTTCTTACCACTTGCCAGATGACCCTGAAATTTTGGAAAAAATAATATTAGAAGCTAATCCTGAATATAAAGTAGAACATTGTCCAGAAAAAATTTTTGCCTGGTAACCTGTAACTAATTCAAAAATTAACCTACTCTCTCCTATGATGCTTCGGATGCAGTAAAGATAAGAAAAGGTCTGGTTAAATGGGTTCTTAATTGTTATGAAATATTAATATTGCAAGATTAAACCGAACATATAAGATTGAACATTCCGCTTATATTTTTGTATTTTGCAAGATAAAAAAACCCCAAACCTCCCTTGGCGGAATCGCAGTGACTCCAACGGGCAGGAGGATGGCAGAAGAATCAGAAAGAATGGACTAAAAAAAGGGCAGGCCTTAAGGCCTGCCCTCACTTGCTTGCTACCACCTGTTCTTTCTCACACTGAACTGTTTAAAAGAAGCTAAACAGCTGCATTAAAAATTACCAGCTTTTTCTCTTTTCGTCGAAATCCTTTACAAGCTCCCTCATCTTGCCGGAGAGCCAGAGAAGGGCAACAAGGTTAGGTGCAGCCATAAGTCCGTTCATGGTGTCGGAAAGGTTCCAGATGTTGCCGAGGAACCGTCCTCCTCCTCCTGCTGCTCCAACTACAACGACAACAATCCAGAGAACCTTGTAGATGGGAGTGATCTTGGGGCCAAAGATGTACCTGGCGCTTGTGTCGCCGTACCAGAACCAGCCCAGGATGGTAGAGAAGGCGAACATGGCAAGACCTATGGCGAGGGTCATTATTCCAACCTGGCCAAGTACAGTTTCGAATGCCGAAAGGGTAAGCTGGGCTCCTGTAAGATCCGGCTGGCTGGTGAGAACGCCGGTTACCAGTATTGCGGTAACGGTAAGGGTACAGATAACGATGGTGTCAAGGAAGACCTCGAAGAGGCCATAGGTACCCTGTCTGCAGGGGTGGTTAGTGACAGCAGTAGCGTGGACCATTGGGGCAGAGCCGAGACCGGCTTCATTGGAGAATATACCCCTTGCCACACCTTTTGTAAGGGCCATCTTGATGGTCCATCCTGCTATGGCTCCTGGCATGGCCATTGGGTCGGAAAAAGCGTATTTAACGGCAGAAGACCAGGCCGGGATGATCATATTGCTGTTGAGGCCTATAACTACTATTGCGCCAAAGAAATAGAAAACTGCCATGAAAGGTACAAGGTAAGTGGTAACCTGTGCTATCCTTGTAATTCCTCCGATTATTACGAGGGCGACAAGGACAGCCACGACTATTCCTGTTACGTAGTGTGGGACACCGAAACTAAGGTTGATCGCTTCGGCGACGGAGTTGGCCTGGATGGCGTTTCCGATACCGAAGGAAGCGAACATGGCGAAGAAAGCGAAAAGCCAGGCAAGCCATTTCTGACCGGTTCCATGCTCCAGCACGTACATTGTTCCGCCACGCCAGTTGCCTTCTTCGTCTTTTCTCCTGAAGTGTACTGCAAGGGCAACTTCTGAGAACTTTGTGGTCATTCCGAATATTGCTGTGATAAGCATCCAGACAAGGGCACCAGGGCCACCCAGATGGACAGCCGTGGCAGCTCCTGCTATGTTACCTGATCCGAGTGTAGAGGCAAGGGCAGTTGCCAGGGCTCCAAAAGAGGTTATAGTCCCCTCTCCTTCAGCTTTTTTCCCAAGGTTTCCAAAAACTTCAGTGAACATCAGTCCGAAATAGCGCAGCTGAGGGAAACCAAGTACTACGGTAAGATAAACACCTGTCCCCAGAAGCAGTGTTATCATCCAAGGTCCCCATACTATTCCGTTAACGATGCCATTAATTCTCATAATGGCTTCCATTTAAAAATCCCCCCCTAAAAATTGATGACAAAACAAATAAAACAAAAACGCAAAAGCAAGACAGGTGGAAAGATCAGGTATGTTGAAAAAAGGTAGCAAGAAAGGAAACTTTTTAACTGAAAGGACAGCTTATCTTGAGGCAAAAGCCTACAAGACAGCTGAATAGATCACCCCCCCTTGATCCAATAATCTTTCTCAGTATATTAATTATAAGGTACCATTACAAAAAAATAAATCAAACTCTGTATACTAAATAGTGAAAATAATATCAAATTTAGCTGAAAAATCTATTTTTGTCATCATTGCGGTGAATCCAGACCTTTTATTCTGGAGGTAAACAGGTTAGTTGTTTTGTAAATTAAAAGAGTGTATTGTAAAATAACAGTAAAGTCCCTTAATATTTATCATTAAGTAGATGAGAAAGTATGGAGGTTAAAAAGAACCCCCTTAACAGGATATCTCTTTCTATATGTTCAAGCCTGGACGTACAGGAAATGATTGATAACTTCCTGACGGCCTGCAAAGAAGATCTGGGTTGTGATATTGTTGCCCTGATTGAGTGCAGTAAATCCCAGATATCCTTTCATAATATCTCCTGCCATCCCCGTAACGAGAGTACTCTTAATAACATATCGGAAATCATCTCCCTTCTGGGGGATCTTCAGGATTTTGACTGTGATAACAGAGTTAAGGGAATGTATTATCAGGGCATAACCGACTATAACGTTGTTTTTTACGTGTTTTCCCTTCCGGATACGGGATTTCTTGTCTTTGTATCACCATCTCTCCTGACAGATCCCGTTACGATCTATCTTCTGAAGGACTTGATCAACAGGTTCGAACTGTCCTGCAGTATGTGCAGAGAAATAAGCCTGCTTCGAAAAAGGGTCTCCACCTGTATGTCAGAGAAAGAAAGACTGAACATTGCTGTTGAACGTCTCGAGATAGCGATGAAGGTTTCTGGCACGGGTGTTATAGAGTTCATTGTCCCAGGTCGTAAGTTGTTCATTGGTCCTTGTGTTTACAAACTTCTTGGGTTTGAACCATACGAATTTCCACCTGTTATTGAAAAATGGAAGGAACTCGTTCATCCAGAAGATATGAACAGGGATTTTTGTTCAAAGATATTCCTTGAAGGCAGCAAAGATATATACGAAACCAGTTACAGGGTAAAGAATAAGAAGGGACAGTGGATATGGATAGAGTGCAAATCTTCTGTAGTTGACAGGTCGGATTCCGGAAAACCCTCAAGGATTATTTGTTCCGTTAGAGATATTACGATGAAAAAAGCATCCCGACAGCAGTTGCAGGTCCTCTTCAAAAACCTGTATTATTCAGCCAACAATGATCACCTTACAGGCCTGTTCAACCGGCAAAGGATAACAGCCATCCTTGACGAAGAGATGGACAGGGCCGCCAGGTATCTGACACCGATGTCTCTGATAATAATGGATATTGATTATTTCAAGGATGTTAACGACAGATTCGGGCATCAGATGGGTGATCGTGTACTTGAACAGTTTGCGGAAATACTTCGTTCAAGGGTAAGACGCACTGACAGAATAGGCC
>CAZFJG010000116.1:0-5128 GCA_964519285.1 uncultured Synergistales bacterium
GATACGATCCTCCACGAACTGAGACATCATGTTGAATCTCTGGCTGGTGTGGATTATCTTTCCGACGAGGAAGAAGAATAGATACCTGTCTTTCCTTCCATTCCGGTGTGCGTCTTCAGGCCAGATATAACAAAAGACGAAGGTGGCATTTCAGAGCAGAGCTATTCTGACTGAATGCCAGATAACGGACGCCATGAGCCATACCTCCGTCTCTTATTTGTCTTATGCCTTTTCCCAGATCATGGGGCTATCCTTGAACTCGATTCAATGGTAGACCCCTTTGTTTTAAAGTACAGCTTTTATCCTGTCCCTGAATGTCCCGAAATCTAATTTTTTTCGAGACGCTCTCTTCTGGCCAGATACTAATTCTGCCATTGCAAAGCAAAGGCGGCGAAAAGTGCTGATCCTTTCCAGAGTGAATCCTCGTCAATGTCAAACCTGGAATTATGGTGGGGATAGGTCTGCCCCTTTTCCGGATTGCTTCCTGCATGGTAGAGAAATGCTCCCGGAACCTGCTCGAGGAAGTAAGCAAAGTCCTCGCCTCCTAGCACAGGAGAATCAACCTCTCCCACTCCATCATCTCCGAAAAGTTCTTTCGCTATTTCTACTGCTTTTGCATTGATCATACTGTCATTTATCACTGAAGGAGGCCCTGGAAAATATTCAACTTCAGCCGTACCCCTCATGCTCTCGGAAACAGAAGAGACTATCTCCTTCATTCTCTTTTCGATAAAGGCCCTAACATCAGGATCGAGGGTTCTTACAGTTCCTTCAAAGGTACATTCGTCGGGTATTATGTTAAAGGCTCTACCTCCCTGTATCTTTCCTACTGTTATTACAGCCGGGTCAAGAGGGTCCTTTTCCCTGCTTATTATGGTCTGCAGCTTTACAAGGACCTGTCCAGCCATGCTTACCGGATCGATACCGGATTGAGGATAGGCTCCGTGGGAACCTTTGCCTTTCAGTTTTACAACGAAACGGTCTACCGAAGCCATCATGGCACCTTCTCTGTATCCGATCTGTCCATAGTGAGGGCCTTCAAATATAAGACCTGTATGCAAACCAAGAATTGCATCGGGTTTCATCTTGCCAAAAAGACCGTCTTCAAGCATGGCTTTAGCACCTGTCACCTGCTCTTCTCCAGGCTGAAAGATGAGCTGAACCTTTCCTATGAGCTCATCCCTGTGGTTCCAAAGAAGGCGAGCGGCTCCTAGAAGCATCGCAGTGTGAGCATCGTGTCCGCAAGCGTGCATGTTGTCGTTGGTGGCTGCAAAGGGAAGCCCTGTCTCCTCCTTAACTGGAAGGGCGTCTACATCTGCCCGGAGAGCCAGGGTCTTTCCTTCTATCTTTCCTTCAATATATGCAACGACTCCATGGCCGCCAACTCCTATCGTTATCTCCTTTATTCCAATATCAGAAAGAGTATCGGCTATGAACTTTTCTGTCTCTGGAACTTCCAGTCCAAGTTCCGGGTTGGCATGGACCGTTCTGCGCCAACTAATAATATCCTTTCCAATTGAACGGGCTTCATCCTGTATGGACAACAGTGGTCAACCTCCTTATATGTACTTTCCGGCGGATAGTAACATCCGCCGGAAAGACCGCTTCAGCTATTATTTTTCAGCCATTCAAAAGCCATGGAAGAAAAGACAGCCGGACCTATCCAGAGGACATCCTCGTCAATGTCGAATTTTGAGTTATGGTGAGGATAGACCTGACCTTTTTCTTTGTTAGAACCCGGAAGATAGAAGAAAGTTCCGGGAACCTTTTCAAGGAAAAATGCGAAATCTTCACCGCCCATCGATGGCCTCTGGATCTGCTTGACCTTTTCCTTACCAAGGACTTCAATGGCTACCGATTCTAAAGCAGAGGTCATTTCATCGTTGTTGACCAGTGGAGGAGGCCCTTCCCAGCCGTATTTGAACTCTATGGAACCCCTCATTCCTTCAGCAACTTTAGCTGCAATTTCTTCTATCCTGCTGGCTATAAATTCCCTGTTCTTCTGGTTCAATGCCCTGACCGTTCCCAGAAGTCTGCATTCATCCGGGATTATGTTGAAAGCTCTTCCCGCGTGAAATTCACCTATGGTAACTACACCAGGTTCCAGAGGGTCAAGTTCCCTGCTTACTATGGTCTGCAGCTCTGTCACGATCTGAGAACCAATACTGATCGGATCTATCGATCCATGTGGATAAGCTCCATGGCTTCCCTTGCCTTTAACAGTTATTTCAAAACGGTCCATACAGGCCATGGTGCTTCCGTATCTAACCGCCACTTCCCCGAGTCCTATGCCTTCATCCCATATACAACCAGTATGAAGACCAACTATTGCATCCACTTTCGGATCTTCAAGGGCACCATCGTCTATCATCCGCTTGGCACCTCCGGGACCTTCCTTGCACCCCTCTTCTCCCGGCTGAAAAATTAACTTAACAGTTCCTTCCAATGCGTCTGCATTTTGAGAGATAAGCAGTGCCGTACCCAGACCCATTGCAGCATGGGCATCATGCCCACATGCATGCATGTTGCCGTTTGTGGAAGCAAAGGGAAGTCCTGTCTCTTCTTTTATTGGAAGTCCGTCAATATCCGCCCTTATAGCGAACACCTTTCCCTTCTTTTTCCCTTCAACTATGGCAACTATGCCGTGTTCTCCGATACCCTTGCGGTATTTGATGCCCATCTCGTCAAGCTGGCGGCATATATAAGCCTCTGTTTCAGGTGTATCTACACCAGTTTCGGGTATCTGGTGAAGGTCTCTTCTCCACTTTACTATCTTCTCATGTATTTCCTGAGCTTTTGATCTTGAACTTTCTGGAGAAAACAATCTTTTCAAACCCCCTTCTATTCAGAACGAGATATCCTGGATATTATCAGTCCAGGATATCTCGTTTATTCATTTATATAATTTTCTTCTTGTAGAAGATCCTTCCAATTACCATCGTACCGAAAACCGCTCCAAGAATAACTAGCCACACTGGCAGTTTAAGATAAAGCATAACAAGTGGAATACCCAGTCCAAATGGTGCCAGCTTCGGCTCTTTAAGGGAGAACTGTCCAAAGACGGCACCAAATATGGCTGGTGCCGT
The DNA here is from genome assembly GCA_964519285.1 of uncultured Synergistales bacterium. Lineage (GTDB taxonomy): Bacteria > Synergistota > Synergistia > Synergistales > JAFGMB01 > CAZFJG01. The sequence continues at coordinate 3,087 of CAZFJG010000116.1, forward strand.
ATATGTCTTGAATGCGTCAGCCACAACTTCGGGGAGTATGCTTATAAGCCAGGTGCCTATAAAGGCAGCCAGCGTAACACCTATGAGGTTGACAACCACGGAACCGCATATCCCCATTGTGCCTATTATTTCTCCTCTTCTTGTCCCTTCCTCGGCACCAACTACATCCTGCGCCATGGCAGCACAGGGGAGCCTGAGATTAGAAATGTTGCCGCTAAGGAAGGATATATATGTACCCGCCAGCCCCAGAATGGGATAATAGGAGACAGGTTCCACAATATAAAATGCTCCAAAGGTAGCAGCCACAAGTCCCCATGCAGCCAGAGCCGTAGGCCAGTCCGGCAGGATACCGTGTACAATATATAAATATGCCAGAGGACCAAAACTAAGCACAACGGCCAGAAGCATTGTTATGACACCGATCCTTATTACAGGTTTTATCCAAATTTGTTCATATCTGTCTTCTACTGTCATCAATAAGCGCCTCCCTCAAAGAAATTCAAGACAATATAGTTGCTGCGAACATACCGATGAGCATAGCTATACCCAGAGTATATTCCTTGATGGCCGGAACTTTCCTGGATATCTTCACCAGCACTATCATGGCAATGGCACCAAAGATCACTGCCAACAGAGGACCACCCATTTTGATGATATATCTGCTGTTCAAGAAACCAAAAACACCGAGCATGGCAGAGACTGAAAGTATTCCAAGCCACACAGGATTTCCGCCTCCTGCTTTTTCCCTGAGATCTTCAAGTTTATGACAGAAAAGCCCTACAAAAAGAAGCCAGCCTGCTCCGTTTATGGCCATTGTCCACCATGAAACAGCCATGACCTGAAGGTTATACCCCTCTCCACCGAACTCAACACCTGCTGCCTGTGCACCAAGAGTAGCAGCTGTCAACTCAGTGGGTGCTGCTCCGATGACTGCAAGTCTCATCCACGCCATTGGTCCGCCAATAACGGACATTAGACCTACCATTATAATAAATATCGCTACAACGGGTCCGATAGCTGTAACAGCCCCGGTTCTAAATGCGAGTTTAAGTTCATTTTGAGTTACTTCTGCAACTTCAGCTGCCTTGAAGAGCTGCCGGTAGTAAAGAAAAACCTGGATCAGGGCTATTGAAACAAGAGCTCCAGCACATATCCACACTCCAAACTCATTTGCTACCTTGAGAACTTCCTCCAATTCAAAGCACCTCCTGTCAATTTTTAAATTACTCCCTAATAAACCTGAAATCTCTATTCTCTCTTAAAAAATAGATCGACCCCCTCTCTCATAAAAAGATAGCGATATGACAAAAAATTCAGTGAAATGGTTCGAGTTAAAGCACCTGTTTACATTTTAGCGTAATGCCACAATATGGGGCAACCCTGATATTATGACACATTGGCGCAATATTAAAAACTATAAGCAGAATTTTTATTGGAATTGTTTTAATCGTGATGGAGAAAAAACAGAATATTTATATTGCACTTTCTGCATTAACGTATCGAGCACTGCCGGTTAGTATTTATACCTAAACAGAGGTACTCTTTATAAAGAAACTCTATTTTATTGAGTAAAAAGAGAGAGCACAGGGGAATTCATGAGAAGAAGATGTATGATCCAAGGAATTAATGTTTCTATGCCTAACATATCTGGTAACTCTGAATTTTTAGACCCAACACAGGGAAATCTAAGACTGAGACATGATTCACAATGCATAGAAAAGTAGAATAATTCTATTATAAGTTTTATTGCGTCAGCTTTTTACGGAAATGTCAGAAAATGGGTCCTCGCGTTGATATTGGAGCAAATAAAGACCTTGATAAAACTTCAACAGTTGTAATCTCTTTTATAAAAACAATTAAAAAATAGACAGGAAGATAAAATTGCCTCAAAATTGAAAAGATCACTTGGGTAATGGAGGGCAGATCTTTCTGATTTATTTTGGCACTACAATATCATCCATGGCCAGTCCGTTGAGGATCGAATTCCCAGGTGCTTTGTATCATATAACATCCAGAGGTGACCGAAGAGAGGATATTTTTAT
>CAZFJG010000117.1:0-5103 GCA_964519285.1 uncultured Synergistales bacterium
TTCCAACCCTTTTCTGGCTCAGTTGCCCTTTCCTGGTGAAAAGATGTGCTGAAGAGGAGTCAAAGGGCAGAATTCCCGAGATGGAAAAATTTCTCAATGCTCGAAGAGGTCAGTGGAAAGTCTATAATGAAAAGGCTTCACTTCTAAGGCTTATGATGATCCCCAGGGAGCAGAGAGAATTTTTGCGTAGATACCGTAAAGGTCTTTTCAGGAGCATCCAGGCAACTATGATAGGGGGCATATCCCCCAGGGAAAGGCCAACTGCAAAGTGCCTTCATCTGCAGGTAGGGGCATGGCTTTCCCTGCCCGGACATCCAGGAGAAAAATGGCTTTCCGAAATATTTCCTGAGCGGGAATGCAGTTGCCCTGACTGCCAGGTTTGTGGAAAGGGAAAACTGACAGGATTCCCTGAATAAGGAATTACCAGCAGAAAAGGAGATGCCGAATGCTTTTCGCAGCTGTTGATATAGGTTCCAATTCAATACGTCACCTTTTAGTTAACTACCACAAGGGTACCCTGCAGTATCGGGAGTCAAGTTCTGTCATAACAAGGATAACCGGTTCAATGAGCGTGAAGGATTATGGCTTGTCAGGAGAAGGAGTAAGCAGGACTCTCGATGTCCTATCGAAACTGAGGAAAGTCCTTGACGGTCATGGTGTAGAGGAAGACAACAGGTTTATATTTGCGACGGAGTCCATGAGACAGACATCAGACCCTACCGAGCTGGGAGATGCAATAAAAGGAGCCTTTGGCAAGGCCCCGGTTGTTCTCAGTGGCGAGGAAGAGGCTATGGCAGGATTTGCAGGAACTGCTGCAGCACTACCGGGAACATCAACTGTTTTTGATCTTGGTGGAGGCAGTATCGAAATAGCTTCTCCGGGGGCTTTTCAGTCTTTTCCCCTTGGAGCGGTTCGACTTTCAAATTCCTTCGGAGAGGACAGGCATAAAATTGAAGAGACAGTAAGCAGGGGGCTTTCAGGTGTACTTTTCCCCAAAGGGGATCTGGCAGGAATTGGAGGAACGTCTTCCTCTGCTGTAATGATGCTGAAGGAAATAAAATGTGATAATTACCATCCATCAAAGCTTCATGGCGTAGTTGTGAGAAAAGGTGAACTGGAGGTGCTCGCAGAAAAAACAGCATCTTGCAGTACTGAAGAGAGAAAGATCATTCCCGGTCTGGAACCTGGAAGGATGGATATTATCGTTGCAGGTATTTCAGCTATTTGTGCCATTTTAGAAGCTGCAGGAACTAATGAATATACCCACAGTGAATGCGGGGTAATGTGGGGAATGATAGTCATGGCTGCAGAGAGGAGAGGCCTGAGGACGGAAAAGATCCTTTTCTAATACTGATATCAAAGATGATCTTTGCTTCGAAAAATCTTTTTGAATTTCACGGGAAAATTAACTTGACAAGTGGCTGAGGAACAAGGAAAATAGCTTCTGTTGCTGCCCCGGGCAAAGAAGGCTTTATTCGGAGAATGTTGTACTTGACATAAAGGCCAAACCATGTTTATACTTCTTAGGCTCGTTATGAGCCGTTAGCTCAGTTGGCAGAGCACCGGACTTTTAATCCGGGTGTCGTGGGTTCGAATCCCACACGGCTCACCACTACGCGGTCCCATCGTCCAGTGGCCCAGGACACAGCCCTTTCAAGGCTGCGACACGGGTTCGAATCCCGTTGGGACCGCCATTTTTTTGTTTTTTGCCGGTGTAGCTCAGTCGGTAGAGCAGCGCACTCGTAATGCGCAGGTCGGCGGTTCGAATCCGCCCGCCGGCTCCAGTATGGGAACAGCCACTCTTGACAGAGAGTGGTTTTTTGTTTTTGAGGTGATTAAAAATGTCAGAAATAAACTCCCTCCAGAGAATTCTTTTCGTAAGACATGGAAGAACAGATTGGAACGAATCCATGAGATACCAGGGAAAAAGCGATATTCCTCTAAATGAAGAGGGTCTCCTGCAGGCGCAAAAAACATCAAGACGAATTTCACAATGGTTTTCTCCCGAAGTTGTCTACTCCAGCCCTCTGAAAAGAGCCCTGGTTACTGCTGAAACCATCAATAACGCTTTTGAGGAACCAGTAGATCTCAGGGTTTTTGATGAATTGGCTGAGATGGACTTTGGTAGATGGGAAGGCAGGTCTTTTCGGGAACTCAGAAAAGAAGAGGCAGAGCTTTACATGAATTGGCGGCATGATCCTGTAAGGGTGACACCCCCGGGAGGAGAACCTTTTGAACATATATGCGAGAGGGTCTCGAGAGTGTTAGAAGAGATCCAGGCAACAGGTATGACAAGGATACTTGTGGTCAGTCACGGGGGGATACTGAGAGCTTGCATTATGAAACTGCTGAGTCTTGACTCATCGGTCATATGGAAACTGAGGCTGGACAACTGTGCTATCTCTATAGTGGATATGCTGAACTATACTGCTGCTCTTGTATCATGGAACGATCACATACATGTCAACCTCCCGTTAGAACTTGCCGGAAATATCCCCCTTCCGGTTTAGACATGTAGCTCCTGAACTGGTAAAATGATTTTGTTTCTATAACCCGCCCCAATTATCGGGAGGCATGGTATGGACCAGATACCCGCAAAGGACTCCAGGACCTCTACAGAGGAGGATTTCGATCTCTGGATCAGGATGGCCGAGGGAGACGACGATGCAAGGGAAGAAATAATAATTTCGAACAGGCCTCTCGTATTCTGGATGGCCAAAAAGTTTCATGTACGCCCTGATGTCTATCCTGATGTTATCCAGGAAGGAATGGTTGCCCTTCTGAAAGCAGTGGACAACTTTGATCCCCAGAGAGGAATAAAGTTTTCTACCTATGCTTTTTATAGAATAAAGGGACATATGGTCAATTACATCCAGAGGAAAGAAGCCCGATCTCCACTGCCGGTTGAAATAGAAGACGATTTACTTCCTGATCCCAGGGACCCTGAGCTGGTGGAATCCATGATAGCCCTCGGGGAGGGAATGGAGAAACTTCCGGAACGTGAAGCTCAAATAATCTCCGAGGTAGTGCTCCACGGGCAGAAGGTCAAGGATGTCGCCAGAAGAAGGGGCATGGACATAAGTCACGTCTACAGGCTGAAGAGGAAGGCTGTTGCAAGTCTGAAGGAATGGATGGGTTTGGACAATGCCACAAAAAAGGTATGAAAAGGGATAATATTTAAAGAACGATCCTTTTCTCCGGGAGTGGTATTGTGGAACGGCGCATAAGAAAGATCCAGAAATGGCTTGACCGTTGTTTGGAAGCCTGTAAGGCAAGATCCTGGGAGAATGCTCTTGCGGACATGGAATGTGCAAACGCTGAGTTCAGTCGCGCAAGGGAGCAGCTCTGGCAGGAGCTATCTGCAAACCTCGGCGAAGATCGCAGAGGAATAGGAAAATACCTGCCGGTCTGGATAAGAACATCCCTTGTCGCTGCCGTTGTTATACTGGCAAGTGCTGTACCTCTTGCGGTTAACGAGGTTGTAGTTTCCAGGGAAACAGCTCGAAACAACAGTGAACTTGTACTTGAGTGGGTAGGCAGAGACGAACAGAAGCTGCTTGTGGCTCTCAGGGAGAGTTTGAGCGAGAACAGTTTCAGAGAAGTTCAAAAAGCACCGGAGAAAGCTGAAATTGACAATGCTCCCAGTGAGGCTCTTGCAGCCTCCGGAAAAAGATCCGGAACATCTGCCCCGGTTAAAGCTGTACAGGAGGTAGAAGAAGGATCAGGAGTTTCAGCAGAGTCCGGGGAAAAAGAAGCAGAAGCGTCTTTAGAGGAAGTTATAGCCCTTGTCCAGATCGGAGAAAGATCGCTGAGGGATCAGGGTTCTGCAATCGAGATCCGCAATTAACTACTATGAATTTCCCCCGGAAGGAGAGGGTTTGGCTTGAGAACCAAGATCCTGATTTTATTGAGTGTAGTGATGATTCTTGCAATATCCTGCGGGCCAGCAGCTTCGGAGACATTGGTGTCAGGAGTTGAAGTTGAAGGTAACGTAGAAGTGGTCTCCTCCCATATCCTTGGAGCTGTCAGGACGTCAACGGGAGAGCCCCTTGACCAGCAGCAGATAAAGGAAGACGTGGAAGCCATTTATGACCTTGGATTCTTTTCATATGTCGATGCGGATCTGGATACCAGCATGGGTGGAGTTAAAGTCACTTTCGTTGTCAGGGAGAATCCGATAGTTGAATCTGTCCAGTTCGATGGTAACACTGTATATACCGACGAAGAACTTATGGAGTTGGTTTTTACTGCACCAGGAACAGTCTTTAACAGGGTATTTTTTCGACACGACCTTCAGAGAATAAAGGAGAAATATGACGACGACGGCTATGTGATGATGAAAATAGCTGATGTGCAGATAGAAGGTGGGCGCATAAATGTCAGTATTATCGAGCCCAGGGTCGGCGATGTTGTAATACAGGGGAATACAAGGACAAAAACATACGTAATAGACCGTGAGATCAAGCTTGAAAAAGGTGACCTGTTCAATGCCACTATATTGAGGCATTCTATCAACAAAGTAAATTCACTTGGTTTTTTCGATGATGTAAGTGTGGGTTTTGAGCCTTCAGAGGAAGATCCGGCCTATACGAACATAATAATAACTGTTGTAGAGGGTAAGACAGGTAACGTAGGTCTTTCTATCGGTCACGGAAGCAGCAGCGGATGGAGTGGTGGTTTAAGTTATGGAGATAACAACTGGGCTGGCAAAGGTCATAAGGCCGAGATCGGTTTTGAACTTGGAGATAACGAACGCTACTGGGCCTATTACCAGGAACCCTACATGGACAGTGAGCATTATGGCTGGAAGATAGGAGCATACAAGCACTTCTGGGAGGAACGGGAATACTGGGACAACAGCAGGGAACAGTTCGAGTTCGACGAAGACAGGGTAGGCGGATACATAGGAGCCGGAAAATATTTCTCAGGGAGTGAAAAGCTGAGCTGGTACCTGACCCTTGACTGGAGAGATACAGAAATATCAAACATAGATAGAAAGAAAGCGACTAAGGAACAAGTTGAAAAATATAAAGAAGAAGAATTTCTGGAAGGTGTTGTTTTTTCCTCTATACTTTCTTTAACTAACAATAATCTTGATCCCTA
>CAZFJG010000118.1:0-2490 GCA_964519285.1 uncultured Synergistales bacterium
AGCCAAGCATGAGTGCAGTCAACATTGGGGGGAATCTACCTCCTGTCGATATTTAGTGTTACTATATCATGTAGAACTAACGAAATTATTAATATTTTCACTTTTTTTGAAACGCTGGTTACTATTTTTATATTAAAATTCAGGTACATAGTTCAAATACCAATAAATATTATCATCTACATGTATTTCGATCATCGAGGTGAAAGAATATATGTTCAGAGAGTGGTACGGAGCAGCCGGGTTTGTCGCTTTCTCCCTTGCGGGTCTTTGGATCGTGAATTTCCCCCTTTGTATTCTGCCAGCTGCTCTGGTGTTGAGTTTTACCCTTACGAGTATTTACTCCACGAGACGGGCTACAGGAATTTTACTAATAGCGGCTGCAGGGGTTATCCCTGCCTATATAGTGATATTCGGTATTGATCCAGACAGGGCAATACTTGTCTATTCGGTTATCATAGCCCTGTTTTTTGTAATGGAACATTCCAGGTGGCACAGGAACAGGGATATTAATTTCTTCCTGGAATCCATAACGGCGTCTGGTGAGGCAGATTCGAAAAAGAACGCCTGTGTGCCCATGGTTGGTATTCTGAAAGAGATGTTCCCACACAGATTAGTCAATATTTTCCTTCTGGACAGCAGAGACCAGATATTCAGGCTTATGTGCAGCTTCCCGGAGGGACGGGAGGTTCCGAATATTCCTCTGGGACAAAAATCCATCGCACGAAGGGCCTTTCGGTCCAGAACCCCTCAGTTAGTGGACGATATAGAAAAAGATCCCGATTATTTCGAGCTTTCGGACAAGACTATGTCAGAAATTACTGTACCCATAGCTACGGAGGATGAATGCTTTGGCGTATTGAACCTTGAGTCGCCAAGGATGGCCGATTTTAATAGAAGAGACCTGCAGAACCTTACCATCATTGCTGCTGTTATGGCTGAAAACCTTGCCCATTTGCAGACAAAAAGGGAAATGGACGAAGCTATGGAGGCACTTAAAAAGAGCAGGGAAGAACTTGCATCGGCCCTTGAGGATTCCCACCAGAAAAGGGCAGAGCTTAAGGATCTTCTTGGAAAACTTCGTTCTCTTTTTAACGTATACGAAAATCTTTCCCTTAATTTAATGTCCGAAGAATTCTTTCAGAAAACCGCAGATCTGCTCAGAAAAGAATTGAACTATGGATCTGTAAGTTTGTTCACTGTAAAGGATGGAGAAGAGAGTCTCTCCCTTGCTGGTATTTCAGCTCGACAGGATCATGAGGTAAGATCCATGCCAGAGGAAATATACTGTGAAATAGCCTCAAAGGTGATGCAGTCAGGGAGATATATTTTCTATCCGGTCAGGGACAAGAGCATTCCAGATCTCGACCTCCGTGAGCATTCTGGAGCCTTTTTAGCTGTTCCAGTTATGTATTCTGGAAACAGCTGGGGTGTCCTTATCGTCGAAAATACCGGAGAGGTGGGGCTGAGTTCAGGAGATCTTGAAGTTGTTTCCATAGCTGTAGTTAATCTTTCTCTGCTTCTTATTAATCTGGACAGCATGAAAAAAATGGACCTGGAAATCTCGAGACTGGAAGGTCTGCACTCCATTGTTCAATCCCTTCCTTCTGTAAATGATGATAACAGGTCTATCTGCAAAAAGGTTGTGGAGGAAGTTACGAGACGTTTCGAGCCTGACAAGATGGTCATCCATCTTTTGGACAGCTTTGCTGAAGAGGAGAAGCTTGTGCCTGTGGCATCCAACTTTATTGCGGAATCAGAAATGGAAGACTACGGCAACAGCCTGATGGAAAGTGGTGGAGGTCTTGCCTTACAGTCCCTGAAAAAAAAGAGGGTAATAAACCTGTCAGATGTAACGGAGTCCTCTATCTATTATTCGAGTGGAGGTCCAGTAACTTCCTCGGTTCTTGAGATTCCTCTTATCTACGGAAGGAAAAAGTTCGGTGTAATGAGCATAGAAAAGACGAGGCCCTTCATTGAGGATGATGAAAAATTTTTCACTTTGACCGGGCAGTACCTTGCCATGTTCCTGGCCCTGAACGAAACTATAAAGGAAAAAGAGCAGGATGCACTGATAGATCATCTGACGGGTTTATGGAACCGGAGATATCTTTTTATGAGGATGGAAGAGGAAAACAGCAGGCTGAAACGGGAAAATTTACCTGTTTCGATAATGATGGTGGACCTTGCTGAATTCAAACATGTTAACGATATTTATGGTCACGTCAAGGGTGACGAGATATTGTGGACTTTTGCCCGAAAAATATCGGGAGTTGTAAGGAATTGCGACGTTGTAGGACGTTATGGAGGAGATGAATTTATGCTGATCCTGCCAGGTGCCGGACTTGAATTCAGGGAGCATGTTATGGACAGGTTAAAGGAAGCCTGTTGCAATATGCACGTTTCGGGCATCCCGGATGGCATAATAAAGGCTGATGTTGGTACCTGCACATGCCCCGAAGAGACTTCAGACCTTATGGAAGCTGTTCAGAT
>CAZFJG010000118.1:2590-4961 GCA_964519285.1 uncultured Synergistales bacterium
TTGGTACCTGCACATGCCCCGAAGAGACTTCAGACCTTATGGAAGCTGTTCAGATAGCCGACCGAAGAATGTACGATATGAAAGGGGTCCGAAAGAGTGTAATAAGTGAAGATTCTTTCGAGGTCTGATATAGTAATAGCGGAGGCCATAAAACCGGATAAAGCATTAGCAGACAGGCCGGAAAGGAGGACTCTGTCCAGTGGCAAATGGAGATACAGGTGGTATTAATGTTATCTGGGATAAGATCAACGAGTTTCTTCAGTACAGCATGGACAATATTGGTTATATCAGGCAGGAAGAGCTGGACAGGTTTCCGGAGACCCAGAATGAACTTTCAAGGGTCAGGCAGGAGATAGAGGACCTTGATAACGTCATAGAACAGGCTCAAATGCAATATGAAAACTACAGGGCAGATCTTCTTGAGTCAAGCCTGGGCAAAAATGGAAATATTGCTGAAGATGAGTATGGAAGAGGAGCCCACCTTCTGAGGATGATATCCTCTTTCAAAGAAAAAAGGAACGAACTCAGTGGACAGGAAAAGCTCCTTTCCTCAGAAGTCGAGCGTGTTGAGAGGCTCATGTCCACAAGTAACGATATTGCCAACAGGGTAAGGCTTGCACTGAGAATTCTCGAGGCAAAGGGTTCAGAAGAGGGAAACGGAGAAAACGGCAGCAATGAAGCCCTTGTAAATGCCTACAAGATAGCTGAAAGAGAGTCTATAACCCTTGCAAGGGATCTTCACGACGGACCTGCACAGAAACTTGCAAGTGCTGTAATGCTTGTTGAGCTTGCTGAAAGAATGATCCGCAAGGGCGAGACAGAAAAGGCCCTGAATGAATTTCTGGAGATAAAGAACCAGATCCGCGAGGCTCTCTGGGACACCCGTTCCTTCCTTTTGAGACTGAATCCCAGGGGGCTTGAATATGGTCTTGATCTGGCTGTAAAAAAGTTCATTGACCAGTTGAGAATGGTCTCAAGTACCAGGATCAACCTGACTACAAAGGGTGATCTTTCAGTTTTATCCATGCCCCAGCGTTCCAATATATACAAGATAATACACCAGGCTGTTACAAATGCAGTAAGAGACGGAGATGCATCCACTGTGGCGATCTTTCTGAACTCTTCCAGAAAAAAAGTCAGTCTTAAGATCACCGATGACGGCAATGGTTTTGACGTAAGTGAAGCGAGGAAGATGGCAAATGACAAGGGTTCTTTCGGCCTGGCAAACATGGAAGAAAGGACCAGAATAGCGGGAGGCCGGATAACTATTAACAGTGCTCCCGGTAAGGGAACCCTTATATCTGTAGAGATACCTGTCAACGGAGGTTTTTAGATGAGCGATGTCTACAAGGTAGTACTGGCAGATGACCACAAGCTTTTCCGGGATGGGCTGGAGAGGCTTCTTGGTTATGAAGAGGATATACTGGTACTGGGATGTGCCGATAACGGGAAAGAGGCCATAGAGCTTGTTGAGAGAGTCGGACCGGATATTCTGCTCCTTGACGTCCAGATGCCCATAATGGGTGGAGTTGAACTGGTTGAAGAGTTAAAATCCAGAGGATTTCCAGATCTCAAGTACATAGCAATAACGGCTTTTGATGATACGGACCATATCTCGAGCCTCTCCGAGGTGGGAGTTAACGGATATATTCTGAAGGCCTCGGGATTTGAACAGGTCATGAACGCTATAAGGTCTGTAGGAAAGGGTTTCCCCTACGTGGACGAAGTCCTGGCAGAAAAAATGCTTGATCCTGACAGGGAAACAGAAGATAAGGAAAATATCCTTGACAAACTGACCCTGAGAGAGAAAGAGGCCCTTTACTGGTTATCCATGGGTCTGAACAACAGGGAGATAGCTGAAAAGATGTATCTGTCGGACAAGACGGTAAAGAATCACTTGAGCCACGCCATGGCAAAGCTTTTGATCCAGGACAGGACACAGGCTGCCATATTTGCGTGGCGAACGGGCCTTGCCAAATGGTCCCCTGATGACTTCAAATGATATGAAACAGAAAAGGAGATGATATCAAATGATAGTACAGCAGTTCTTTGTCGAAGGAATAGCTCACAGTTCATACCTGCTCGGTGGTAACAAGACTTGTGCGATTATAGATCCTGCAAGGGATATTGAGATGTATCTGAAGAAAGCAAAGGATATGGGACTGAGAATAACCCATATTCTGGAGACCCATCTTCACGCAGATTTTGTCTCCGGCCATATGGAACTGGCCGAGGTTACTGGTGCCAAGATCTATGCGCCAAAATCAGGGGATTGCAAGTTTGATCACGTAGCCCTGGCAGAAGGGGATTCCCTCAAGCTTGAGGATATGAAGATAGAGATCCTTGATACTCCGGGACACACTCCGGATTG
>CAZFJG010000119.1:0-4918 GCA_964519285.1 uncultured Synergistales bacterium
GGCTTCCTCATAAATTTACCAGACGGCTGGAACTCATTCTTTTATTAGGACTGCTATTGATGGTGTCTGCTGTGGTCTTTTTGAAGAAGGGTTTTCCGGGATTAACCATTCCTCCCTATTTTGTTATCCCTGTGCTTATCTGGATAACTGTCCGTTTCGGTCAGGCTGTCGGAATAATATCAGTCTTTCTGGTGGCATGTTTTGCTGTATATTCCGGGGGAGCTGGATTATTATGGCCATATTCCGGAAGTTCAACGGGATCAGTTCTTATGATGTTGCAGGGATTTGTATCTGTAAATGCTCTTATAGTCTTATTTTTAGGTGCCGTGGAAATACAGAAAAAAGCTGCTTTAAAGGAACTGGAGGAAAATATCAAGAAGGTCAGAAAAAGATATTCTTTTGTCAGAACCCTGCATAATTCCCTTGATATTTCAAAAGTGGGTGAAAATTTAATTGATTTCCTGTCATCTATTTACGCACCAGATTTTGTAAGTATGTTTCTGTTTGACAGTGAAAAGGATGAATTTTCCCTTGTGGCGCAGCGCGGTTTTGATCCGCAGATATCCCGAAATTTAAAAGTTATTCCCATCAAAGGGACCTTTTCGAGGATAACATTGGATAAGGGATCACTGTCGATCCTGAATGGCCTGGAAAATGACCAGAGACTCAGCGATCAGATAAGAGGTTTTCTTTCACAGATGAAAGTGCAGACGGTGGTTTCCATTCCTGTAATGATAAGAGGGCATGCCCTTGGAGTTATCAACATGCTTTTTCAGGCAGAAAGGACTATTAGTAAATCTGAACAGGAATATCTGGTCTCGCTTTCAAGTGAAGTGGGAATGGCCGTGTCAAACGCGATCAACCACGAAAGTGCAATGAATGAGCTGGAAGAGCGCAAAAGGGTTGAGGAAGAATTGAGAGAAAGAGAAAATTATCTTGAGATGATAATCCAGGGAGCAGGACTGATCACCTGGGATTGGGACCTTCTTGAAGACAGGATCACTTTCAGAAAATCGGCATCCGGGGAATTAAACCTCACTGAAGACCTTCTTGATACTGATCTGGATCAGTGGTTAAGCAGAATTCATCCCGATGACAAGGATAAAGCCCAGGGGATACTGCGGTATCATCTGGGGGGAAAGTCAGACAGTTTCAAGTTGGAATATCGTCTTCTGAGCAGTTCGGGAGAGATGGTTTGGATCTTTGAAGCCGGTTTTGTCCTGAAAAGGGATGAACAGGATGTCCCCGTAAGATCGGGGGGTATCCTTATGGATGTCAGCAATGAAAGAGAAAAAGAGATTAAGTTTCTGGATATGCAGAAAAGATTCAGGCTTTTCATGGACGTATTTCCTGGGGCTGTTTACATAAAGGACAGCCGGGACCTGTCGATTATCTTTGCGAATGACTATATGAAAAAGTTTATGGGACAGAATGACATCGAAGGTAAAACTCCCGAAGAATTACTTCCATCCGATTCAGCAGCTCTTATAAGAGAGGATGATCGGGAGGTACTTGAGGCAGGTTTTGCTGAAAAAATGGAAAAACTTTGTGATGCCGGCGGAGAGAGAAGGTATTTTGAAACCCGTAAATTTCGAATAGAGAGTAATAATTCTGAATATCCCATGCTTGGCGGAGTTTCATTTGATGTAACAGAGCAATATGTGGCAGAGAAGTCTCTCCAGGAAAGTGAGCAGAAATTAAATAGTATCTTCCGGGCAACTCCATCAGGCCTTGGTCTTGCGAGGAAAAGGGACCTTTACTATGTCAATCAGGGTCTCTGTGATCTCCTTGGACGTTCAGAGGATGAATTGACAGGGTGTAATTCCAGGATCCTTTATCCGGATGAGAAGGAATACGAAAGGGTTGGAAGTACCATATACAGGGAAATGAGAGAAAAGGGAAGTTCCAGAATAGAAACTGTCTTTATGACTTCTGACGAAAGGGTTCTTGATATTCTTCTCTCCACTGCTCCGATCGATCCTTCTGATCAGTCAAAGGGTATAGCTTTTACATGCATGGACATTTCAGAACGGAAAAAAGCTGAAAGGGATCTTCTTGAGAGTGAACTGAAATTCAGGCTTCTGTTCGAAAGTGCTCCCATTGCTATGGCGAGAGTTGGCATAGATTACAGATTTCTTGAGGTCAACGATTCTTTTCGAAAAATGCTGGGATATGATGATGAAGATGTCAAACAGTTAAAGATAAAGGATATAACTGCACCAGAGTCATTAAAAGACAATTACCTTAAACAGTCTCAGCTTGCCCGGGGGGAAATAGATTACTTCCAGATGGAAAAAATCTTTATCTCGAAAGAGGGGAAGTTACTGAAAGGCCTCCTTTCAGCTACAGCAGTGAGGGATGAAGAAGGTAAAACCAGCTATTTCCTGGGTCAGATAGTTGATGTCAGTGATCTGAAGAAAGCCCAGGATCAGTTGAAAAATCTCAACAATTCTCTTGAAAAGCGAGTAGAGAGAAGGACTCAGCAATTGAAAATGTTGAATAAAGAGCTTGAATCGTTCAATTATTCAGTATCTCATGATCTCAGGGCTCCTCTGAGGGGTATAGATGGCTTCAGCCTCGCGGTCATTGAGGATTATGGCGACAGGCTTCCTGAGGAAGGAATAGAATACCTTAACAGGGTAAGAAAGGCGACTGCGAAGATGGGGCAGCTGATCGACGATCTTCTCAGGCTCTCAAGAATAAGCAGGAAGGATATCAATTTCAAGGATCTTGATATAAGCACAATGGCATGTGAAGTTCTTGAAGACTTCAGGGAAAGAGATCCCTCAAGAGATGTAGATACAAAGATAGCTCCCGGGATGACAGCATACGGGGATGAGGGGCTCATAAGGGTGGTTCTTGAAAATCTGCTTGGCAATGCCTGGAAATTTACAGCCATGAAAAAAGATGCAAAAATAGAATTTTACCAGGATGATGAAGGCCTTTTTGTTCTCAGAGATAACGGTGCCGGGTTTGATCAGAAATATGCCCATAAACTTTTTGATGTCTTTCAGAGGCTTCATAATTCGACAGAATTTCAGGGTAATGGTGTAGGGCTTTCCACAGTGCTGAGAATAATAAACCGGCATGGAGGCGAAATAAGGGGTGAAGGGGTACGTGGGAAGGGCGCTGCATTTTATTTCAGGATCAATAAATATATCGAGGGGAGGAATTGACTTTGCAGGGTAAAACGATACTTCTCGTGGAAGATAATGCCGATGATGTGGACCTTACCGTCAGGGCCTTTAAAAAGAATAACATCTGTAATAGTGTAATTGTAGCGAGGGACGGACAGGAAGCTATCGATCAGCTTTACGGAGATGATAGCGGGGAGCCTCTCCTCGAAGAGCTGCCTGAAGTGGTTCTCCTTGACCTGAATCTTCCCAGAGTCAGCGGGATAGAAGTATTGAAACGCATCAGGAAAGAAAGCAGGACCAGATATCTTCCTGTGGTTATGCTTACCACATCCAGCGAGGAAAAGGATATTGCCGAAAGCTACAATCTGGGTGCTAACAGCTATATTCGCAAACCTGTGGATTTTCATGAATTTATGGAGGCAGTTAGAGAACTTGGCCTTTACTGGCTTGTTCTTAACAGGAGTTACAGAAAAGAAGGTGAATGAAAATTGGATGAATGCGGGGAAAAGATCAGGATCCTGATGGTGGAAGATTCGGAAGATGATGCTCTCCTGATACAGCGGCAGATAAAAAAGGATGGCATAGAAGCATCCTTTGAGAGGGTATCTTCCGAGGATGCTTTCAGGGATGCAATTGATACCAGGTTGTGGGATATTGTCCTTTGTGATTATGCAATGGATGGTTTTAACGGACTTGAAGCCTTGAGCATTTTTCAGAGATATGGTCTTGTCATTCCCTTTATTCTGATCTCGGGCACCATAGGTGAGGAGATCGCTGTTGAAGCTATGCGCAGGGGAGCCAGTGATTACATAATGAAGGATCATCTTCTGCGGCTTGTACCGGCTATAAAAAGAGAGATGAAAGAACTGCAGGTCCGCAGAGAAAGAGAAAAGGAAAGGCAGGAACTTGCAGAGATCGAGGCGCTTTTCGCTACAGCTTTCCGGACAAGCACTGACGGGATATCTATAGCCAGGGCTTCGGATGGCGTTTTTATCCAGGTAAATGACGAGTTCAGCAGATTATTTGGCTATACCCGCCAGGAGATGATTGGGAAAAATTCCCTTGAACTGGGCATATGGCAAACTGAAGACGACAGGCTGGCATTTGTAGAACCCGTCAGGGAACGTGGGGTTGTAAGGAATTGTGAAGCAAGGATGGGAACTTCCAAGGGGGAAGTGATCTTTGCTCAGATATCGGCGGAGTATATCGATATCGAAGGGGAAAAATGTATCCTTTCCTTTACCAGGGATATTACAGACAAGGTAGTAAAAGAAAGAGCCCTGAAGGAAAGAGAATCCAGATTGAGAAATATCACTGAAAATGCAAATCAGATCATTTTCAGCGTCAATGATAAAGGTCAAGTCAGTTTTATATCACCTGCATGGGAAAGAATTACGGGCTACAAGGCAGGGGATATCCTCGGAAGGTCCTTTCTTGAATTTGTCCATCCTGAAGATCTGAAGAAAGGTAAGGACGCGCTCGTAAAAGTGACAAAAGAAGGAATTATTACGGTACCGGCGATCATCCGTATGAAAAAGAATAAAGGAGACTGGTGCTGGTTCAGTATCGTCGGGGGAGTTCTCGAAACTGCAGATCCGGAGAATCTGGAGTATGGAGGTATAGCAGAGGATATAACAGAGAGAAAATTATCTGAGGATAAGCTGCAGGAAACTTACAGAAGGTTATCCACAATTCTGGAGAGTGTCCCCGATGCAATATATCTTAAAGACAGGGAAGGCATATTCCTTGAGGTCAACAGGGCTTATGAAGAGCTGACAGGT
>CAZFJG010000120.1:0-1194 GCA_964519285.1 uncultured Synergistales bacterium
TGTAACCCTTTCTGGTCCTGACTACCTCGGGGACCTCGTTGAGAAGCTGACCAAGTCGTCCCGGGTCACTGCTGCCAATTATGTTTCCTTCCCTGTCGGTTACAAGTACTCCATAACCAATTATTCCGGCTGTGGTATCTGCTATTTCCTGGGCATATCTTTCTATCATGAAATCTACTCCTGTATAAAAGCCAACTGTGCCCCATGCACAAATACAAAAATATTTACCTTTAAATCTCTGCTATTTTTAAACAATGCAAACAACATACAGGTGGATTATACTTGTTATTGGAAAAAGGGCAAAAATTAATTTTGCCACTAAAAAGGCTCGAGAGATCGCATAAATCCAGATAAATGTAAGAAGAAAGACACCTGAAAGGAAAAATTTATGAGAATAAAAGACATAAACACAGGATATCTGGCTGTTATGGCAGCAGCCATCTTATGGGGTACTACCGGTACCGCCCAGGCCTTCGCCCCCCTGAGAACAGACCCCCTGACCCTTGGTTTTTTTCGAATAGCTTCAGGGGGTCTTTTCCTTCTTCTTATAGATTTTCCAAAACACAGGCTACAGACCATCACCAAACCCTGGCCAGTTCTGGGTGCTCTTGGATCCGCCCTGGGTATGGGATTTTACCAGGTCTTTTTCTTCGCAGCCCTTCTCAGAACCGGAGTTGCCGTGGGAACAATGATAACCATAGGCAGCGCTCCTATTATTGCCAGCCTCTGGGGGTATCTTCTTTTCAGGGAAAAACTGACGTACAGGTGGGTTGTTGCTACAGTACTTGCCATTGGGGGATGCATTCTCCTGAGCATTCCCTCGGATTCTCTTAATATAGATCCTGCAGGTGTGATAATGGCACTTCTCGCGGGAGTCTGCTGGGCTACTGCGGGTTCCTTCATGAAAAAAATGCCACCGAACCGATCTCCATTGGAAAAGACGGCCATCATGCTGCTCGTGGGAAGCCTTCTCATTACTCCCCTGGTTGTAACGAGGGACCTTTCCTGGTCGCTGACTCCAAGAGGTATGACTGTCATACTTTATATTGGCATTCTGGCCACGGCACTTCCCTACTGCATATTCGCCAGGGGGATCCAGAGAGTTCCAGTGGCCACTGCCTATACCATCACACTTCTTGAACCTGCTACTGCTGCCTTTCTTGGTATTGTGCTTCTCGGCGAAAAGCTTACCCT
>CAZFJG010000120.1:1294-2384 GCA_964519285.1 uncultured Synergistales bacterium
TGTCCAGTTCCAGTTCCTTTTTTCCTATAGATTTTGAAAGAAGATTGAAAAGTCTCACCTTCAAAGGGACCACTCCCCTGCTTTAAACTTTCAGCATAATTATCCTTTGGGATATAATTATAATCAAGATACAAAAACCTGGTAAGTTAATCCCAGAACTGGAGGAACGGCCATTGAAAGATCTCGAGAGAGCCATAGAGTCAAGATCATTTTCCGAAAGCGGAGAGATTCTTATCAGCTGCAAAGACTGTATCAACCTGGCGAAAGAACATGATTTCCCCCTCAGGGACGTGGAAATAAAGGCCCTTGAGAAAGAGATCCTTCCAGCAAGATACCAGCGAAATATGGGCACCCTCGGAATCGAGGGACAGATCAGACTCCTGAAGTCCAGGGTTGTTGTAACTGGATGTGGCGGCCTGGGAGGAACTGTCATAGAGATACTGGCAAGGGCAGGTGTTGGCACCCTTGTCCTTGTGGACGGGGATATTTTTTCGGATTCAAACCTTAACCGACAGGTTCTTTCGGAAATGAGCAACCTGGGTAAAGCCAAAGTTGAAGTTGCCGCGGAGAGAATTTACCGCATCAATCCGGCAGTAGAGACTGTTGTCTATAACACCTGTTTTGAAGAAAAGAACGGAGAAGATATATTACGGGAAGCCACATGCGTTATGGATTGTCTCGACAACAACCCCTCAAGAAAACTACTGTATTCTATCTCTTCGGAACTTGAAATTCCGGTGGTTCACGGAGCTATAGGAGGTTTTTCCTGTCAGACCGGGGTCTATTTCCCGGGGAAAACGACCCATCTTGACCTTTTTGGAGAGGGAATGTCAGAAAAGGGAACCGAGGTAATAACAGGAACACCGTCATTTGCTCCTTTTGTGGCGGGCTCCATCCAGGCCTGCGAAGCCATTAAGCTGATCAGCGGAGTAGGAGAAGTTCTTGGAGGAAAGCTGTGGATCATTGATATGAACCAGCTTTTTACAGATATTCTGTCCCTTGAAGACTGAAGATACAGCGCAAAACCATCAGGAAGGATCTTTCTGGAATCTGAGGTTCTGAAGAGTATCCGTCAGAGATTCGTGACTGA
>CAZFJG010000120.1:2484-4833 GCA_964519285.1 uncultured Synergistales bacterium
GATCCCAGAGCGATTACAAAAAGACCTGTTGTCATCATGAAAACTCCGGAAATAAAACTGTTCATCAGGGGGACTACATCAAGAGAAAGGATCCAGTCGAGAAAAAGACCTATGAGAAGCATGTTAAGCAAGGTGCCAATTCCCAGTTTTTCCCCCAGAAGAGCTGTAAGGACACATATGACAAGCCCCACAAAAATACTCACTCTGCCAATAGTTAGCCCGATATTCTGGGCAATTCCCTGGTGAAATACGTCCCAGGGAGCAAATCCCAGGTTGGCATGCATGGTAATTGATATTCCAAGGGCAAAAAGGAAAAGGCCGAAGATCAATTTTATTATTCTGAAAGTGTATTGAACCATAACAGCACTCCTCGTTAAATTAATTCGTCAGGCAAAAAATAATTATAATGTATAAAAGGTCAGTAAAATCTCTTTGCAGCCTTAAGGTACTCAATAGTTTCTGCCACTGATTCATGTTTTACCCTGGTGGGATCGAACTTGAGCAATGTGAACACTATCTGGATAGCTACTCCTATGCCAAAGGCTGCGACAACTGTTCCTATTCCTACGGACCCTCCAAGAAGCCAGCCACTAAGCACGGCTGATCCCTCAACAATAACTCTTGCTGCTCCTACTGCTATTCCTGTTTTTCTTTCGATGGCTACCATAAGGGCATCCCTTGGCCCGGCTCCAAATCCTGAGCCTATATAGAAAAAGGACCCAATGGATATTACGAAAAGACCTGCAACTATCATCATGATGCCCGAAAAAAAGGTGTTCATTTGGGGAACCATTTCGAATATCAGTATCAGGTCGAGAAAAACACCAATGAGGGTCATGTTCAGCAATGATCCGATACCTACCATCTCTCCAAGGAGATATGCAATTACACATACAACAACAGCCACAACGGTATTGGCAATTCCGATGGTCATCCCTGTATTGATGGCCAGCCCCTGGTTCAAAACATCCCATGGTGCAAAGCCAAGATTTCCTTTCATCACCATGACGACTCCCAGGGCAAAAAGAAAAAGCCCGATAATGAGCTTTGTAAATCTTCTGGAGAAGGTGGTCATTTTAAAAGCCTCCGGATCTTTATAAAAAAATACAAGTTTGTAAATAATAACTGATTTTGTCAGATAAAGGTAGTCAAAAGAGGGAAAACAGTTCGAAAGCTAATCGCAGAAGAACATAGAGAGAACTCGGAGAAAACCAAGGTCAAAACCTGTGTTTACCGCAAAGGTCACAGAGAGCGCAGAGGAAACCTTACTTCTTTTTAGAACATGGAGACCACGAGAAAAATGATGGATCTATTTTTCACGCAAGATTTGGATCAGAACATACTTCAAAACCTGAGCTCACCACGGTGGACGCAGAGGTAAACGGAGGAAACCTGAACCTCTTTAAAATCTGGACCACGAGAAAAATGATGGACCTGTTTTTCACGCAGGATTTAAGATCAATCCGTCATAAATCATCGTATTAATGCGTAGACACCAGGACTTGACGGACGCTTTGCGGGGCAAAAGCCAAGCTAACCGCAGGGGAAGCTGAGATGGCGGAGTCTTTCTATAGTAAAGGAGTTCTATGCTCCGGCGCGCATGAAGGCTTTTCGGAAAGAGGAAAGAAATTCTTCGAAGTAGTCTTCTTCTATTCTGAAAGTTATGTACACTCTGGGAAAATGCATGGGGCCCAGAAGAACCGTATCCTGGTGGCTTACGAATACTTCCCAGGTTGGTCCGAAGAACAGGCCATCTCCTGTTTTTTTACCTATGGAACTGAAATAATGGAGATATTCCTCTCTTTCGTTTCCCCTTGTTTGAAGTGTTATCTCCTTTTTCAAAAAATCCCTCCTCCCTTAAAAGCAGGATACCAGGAACTTATGTCACCCTCATTTCCTTTACGTATTCCTCGAAAGCTGCAAGAGCCTCGGGAAAGTTTTTCCTTCCAAGACCTATCCGAAAATGCCGGGAGTCGTCACCAAGAACCTTTGATGGAACTACCATTACGTTCTTCTCTTTAACTGCTCCTTCGCAGAAATCTAAGACATCCACGTCAATATCAAGCCTCGGATATGCTATAGAACCTCCTGCGGGTTCCATCCAGGTAAAAAGATCTTTATATGTGTCAAAGAAAGACCTTGCGTGAACAAGGTTCTCCTCAACTATCTCGAGACTTCTGGAAGCCAGGCGGGATGCGTTTTCCAGGGCCATAATGGAAAGTATCTCACTGGGGGCACTGTGACAGATGGTAGTGTAATCCTTGAAAGAAGCAAGCCTTTTTCTGATATCCGGATTTTCACAGACAAGCCATCCTGTTCTCAACCCCGGAAGCCCGTATGTCTTGGACA
>CAZFJG010000121.1:0-4786 GCA_964519285.1 uncultured Synergistales bacterium
CTGTATCCTCGAATGAAGATATTGAGATTGAAATCCTGGAGATCACCCCGGAAGTGTCTCAAAAGGATGAGGAAAACATCCTTACATGGCAAAAAGAGATGCTCCCTGGAGAATCCCTGGAGATCAAGGTTAAATACGTTATAAAATATCCCGGCGGTAAGGAAATACAGATCAGATAGTTTTGTAATATGGAAAGGAGCTCCATTATGCATCTTACCGTAGTAGTTGACGACTTTTGCCCCAACGCAAAACTAAGGGGTGAACATGGTTTGAGCTTTTTCATAGAAACACCAAGGGGGAATATCCTTTTTGATACAGGCGCAGGAGGATCAATCCTGCATAATATGAAGGAGCTCCTTATCGAACCGGATAACATCGACAATATTGTACTCAGTCATGGTCACTGTGATCATACAGGTGGACTTATACCACTCCTTCAACGTAACAGCAGGATCCCTGTATGGGCAGAAAGTAATTTTGACACAGTTCGCTATTCCTTAAGGGGTGGTAGACGAAGATATAACGGTAATATCTATCCACGCCAGGCTATGGAATTTAATGCCATAGAAAGTGGAATGGAGATCATCGATAACGTTACAGCTTTCAGAATACCTGTATCGAGAAGAGATGATAGATATATTCCTTTAGTGAAAGAACTGGTTACCTTGAATTCCCAGGGCAGGTATGAAAAGGACCTCTTTAAAGACGACATATCCCTCCTGGTGAAAGGCAGGTACGGATACAGTGTTATACTTGGCTGTGCACATTCTGGTATTTACAACATACTTAACGAGATAAAGCGGATATATGGACTTGAATCATTTTATGCTGTGATTGGCGGAATGCACTTGAAATCCCAGACCATAGATTTCATTAGCAACACAGCATCTGCCATTGCTTCTTCCTTTACAATACAGAGATGGTTACCCAATCACTGTACAGGAATAGAGACCTTGATTCCCATGTCTGAATATCTGGACAATATTCATTGGGCATCTTCTGGCATGAAGATCGAAATATAAAGGTGGTTTTTACAGATGGGAGAATACAGCCAGGAAGTGGAACAATATCTTGAGACACTTAGAAAAGCCGGATTCAGGCTAACAAATCAAAGAAGAACCATCATAAGGACATTGCTCGAGAATATCGGCAAACATCCAAATGCCCAGGAATTACTGGAACTTGTCCGCCTGGAGGATCCTTCTATTGGCATTGCCACTGTATACAGGACTGTGGAACTATTGAACCAGATGGACATAATAAATCTTTCCAACCAGGAAGAAGGATTCAGACGATATGAAATAGCCGATGAAAAATTTCATCTTCATCTCTATTGTCGATGCTGTGGGAAACTGATCCATTCAAATGCAAATGATGAAATCGTAAAAACAATAAAGCAATGGGCAGAAACCCAGAACTTCACTATGTTGCCCCAGACACTTGAGATCTCTGGCATATGTGAGGAATGTTATCAGGACATTGAAGAAATAGATACCCCAGAAGGGTATTTTATCTCCTGCAATAACAGATGCCTTGATCTTGACCATAAAACAAGGAGGACTGGAGGAAGAAGAAGGGGAGGAAATCGACGTTGTCTCAATCCAAAATCACTGAAAAACAACTGATGGGATTCTACCCTCTTGACAGGTGTAAATAACCTCCTATAATTTTATTGATAATAGTTATCATTTAGAAAAGGAGGCCTATATATAATGCCTGGATTTGATGGAACAGGGCCATGCGGATACGGCCCACTTACTGGCAGAGGATTTGGACCATGCGGAACTGGAAGATTCGGTTTCTACGGAAGGTTCGGTAGAGGATTCGGATGGGGAGGACCAATGAGAAGGTTTAGAACTGGTGCATATCCTGTACCTCCTAACGTAAACTCCTACAGAGATTCTTACTATTCAGAAACTCCTTCCAATGAAGAAGAAAAAATGTACCTTGAGGAACAGCTTCAATACCTTGAAAAGGACATGGAGGAGGTTAAAGCAAGGCTTGACGCTCTATCCAAAGAAGAATAGCAGGGCTTGCTGAAACTTCTCTCTGCAAGCCAATCAATGGGCAGCATCTTTTGATTTTGCTGCCCATCTATCTTTTGACTATAAACGACACAGGAGGTTATACCCGTCATGCTGATAAGTATCGCCACTAAAGGATCAAAGGTCTGCCCCCATTTTGGTCACGCAGAGTTTTTTACAATGGTAACAGTGGATAACGGCCAGATCTCGAATATTGAAAAAAAAGAAAATCCTGGCCACGCTCCTGGAGCTTTGCCGTTATGGATGAAAGAAAATAAGGTTGACCTTGTTATCGCTGCAGGAATGGGACCAAGAGCCCAGGAGCATTTTTGCGAACACGGTATAGATACACTTATTGTTGAATCAATGGAAATTGAGGAAGCTATTTCATCCTATCTTGCGGGTACTATTACCCCTTCAAAAGGAGAATGTCACCACACCGATGAGTAAAGGAATACTGAAAATAGCGGTAGCAAGCGGAAAGGGAGGAACAGGTAAAAGCTGTGTAACTTCCTCTCTGGCAGCTTTTTCTGGCCATCTGGCAGTAGATGCGGATGTTGAAGAACCTAACCTGGCACTGCTCCTTGATATGAAGCCATCTTTTTTAAAAAATGTCGAGGTGCTGGTGCCATTGATAGATGAAGAAAGATGTATTGACTGCGGCAAATGCAGCCGTTACTGCAGATATGGAGCAATTGCAGATATAGGACACGGGAAACCCTTCTTAAACCCCAAATTATGTCATTCCTGTGGAGTATGTAAAATGGTTTGTCCCGTATCTGCCATCACGGAAACTCCCAAAAGAATTGGCGAGATACGTAGAGGTATCTCTGATCAGCTTGAATTGATCGAGGGCAACCTGGATGTTGGAATGATAAACAGTATACCAGTCATCGAAAAAGCTATAGAGACTGCTGAAACCAGATCACATCTTTTGATAATCGACTCTCCACCGGGGACATCCTGCCCAGTTGTAGCAACTCTGCAAAATGCAGATCTGGCAATACTGGTCACAGAACCGACTCCCTTCGGAGCAGCGGATCTTGAACTTGCCCTTCAGCTTGCCTCCGATCTTGGGATTCCCGGCGGAATTGTCATAAACAGATCCGATATAGCAAAAGTTAATATCCATGAACTTGGGGAAAAATACAACTTTCCAGTTCTTGCCGAATTCCCCTTTTCAAGAGCCGTAGCAGAATCCTATGCTCGGGGGATCAGTCCCTTTTTCATTGACAAAAACTGGCAGGATGGGACAAAGGAAATATGGGAATACATCAAAAAGGAGTTATCCTTATGAAACCTTTTGAAATAGTTGTACTCAGCGGAAAGGGCGGAACAGGTAAGACCACTGTAACATCAGCGTTGTCTGCTCTATCAGAAGGTACTGCAGTCCTTTGTGATACAGATGTGGATGCCCCTGACCTGTGGATAATTCTTGAACCTGTCACCGAAAAAACCTTTGTCTTTGAAGGAATGGAAATGGCCTCTGTAGATTCTCAGAAATGCACTGGGTGCGGAAAATGCCGAGACTTCTGTCGTTTTAATGCCATCAGCATTAAAAATGGCAAAGCAAAGGTTAACACATCTTTTTGTGAAGGATGTGGAGGTTGTGAATTAGTCTGCCCCGAAAATGCAGTCATCATGAAACATTTCAAACAAGGTGAATATTATTTCAGCAAAACGGCTTATGGCCCCTTCCTCCATGCCCAGATGAAACCTGGTGGAGAAAATTCCGGTCTCCTGGTTCAGTTGCTGAGGGATCTAGCCATGAAAGAAGCAGAAAAACTCGACAAGGAACTTCTCATAGTTGATGGACCTCCCGGAATTGCCTGCCCAACCATCTCATCTCTGACAGGAGCAGATCTTGCGATCATGGTGACAGAACCGTCCATGTCCGGCAAACATGACCTTGAAAGACTTGGACAGTTAGCTTTTTCTCTTGATATACCTGCCTGCGTAGTCATTAACAAATATGATCTGTCCGAGAGACATTCTATGGAGATCGAAGATTTTTGCCGATCCGTTAACCTGCCTGTTTTAGGCAGAATTCCTTTCAATAAAAGTATTGTTGATACTCTTTCTGAAAGAAAAATACCACTGAAAGAAATGAAACCACAAATAGACGAGATCTGGAATAAACTTATACAGCACAGGAAATCCCTGCAACAATCTGTTTAAAGATAAGATGAAAGCCGCTTCCTGAAGGAATGCGGCTTTCATCTTTTATATGCTTTCACTATCTTCTTAGCTTGTTTTTTCCAGGTTCTTTGCTAAAGTACTTTTCAGCCCATTAAGCAAGTTTGCAAAAAAATCACTGTTATCATATTTTTCAAGCTTACCTTCATCTCCGAGTCTTGCTATCTCAGAATCTATGGGAACCTGTCCTATTACCGGAATATTGAAATTCTGTTCTATTGTTTTCACATGACTGGGTCCGAAGAGATCATATCTTTCGCCACAATGGGGACACACAGTATAGCTCATATTTTCAATAACACCAAGAAGTGGAACATCAAGCATTCCTGTCATGTGAGCAGCCTTTTCTACCACTAGCACTGAAAGTTCCTGGGGAGAAGTCACAAGCATGAAACCATCAAGTTCGATGGTCTGCATAACTGTAAGTGGTGCATCAGAAGTTCCCGGAGGAAGATCGATCACAAGGTAATCAAGATCTCCCCAGTCTACATCCTCCCAAAACTGTTTTATTATTCCACCTATAAGTGGACCCCTCCAGACAACAGGTTTTGATGGGTCCTCCATGA
>CAZFJG010000122.1:0-4630 GCA_964519285.1 uncultured Synergistales bacterium
TACCACTGATCTCCTTTTGGAATCTTCCTCAAATCCTGACGTGAAGGTGGCTTTTGTTGCAGGTGAGGGCTTTTTCATCGAAGGCGGAGGCAAGGGCAGTAACTGCATGAGACTGAGTTTCGGCGGCGTAGATCCTGAAAAGATAAGAACAGGTATCAAAAGACTTGGAAATCTGATCTCTCCCATGCTGGAGCAGAAAGCATGATCTTTAATCTTTATTTCACCCATATCAGTGTTTTTCAGAAAACGGCCTGTTTCCTGAAGATTTTTATCCAGGACCACTTCCTGATGATGGACAGGTCCGAAGATTTCAACAAGGTTTTGGCATGTTCAATGGAACTTGTTTCAAGGGATATACAAAAGGAGAGTAAATGAACATAAGGGAATTTGTTCCCGGTGATACCGAAAAAGTGTTGGAGATCTGGTTCGAAGCAAGCAGATCTGCCCACTGGTTTCTCGGAGATAGTCTTTTAAGGTCTCTCAAAGAAGAGGTCAGGAACAAGTATATTCCCATGGCTGAAACCTGGATATCTGAAGAGCATGGCGAGCTCATCGGATTCATTTCCCTGATCGACAACTATATCGGAGCCCTCTTTGTACATCCCTTCCACCAGGGAAAAGGAGCAGGTACCTGTCTAATAAAAAAAGCAAGCTCCATAAAGAACGAGCTTGCCGTCGGAGTATATGAAAAGAACCAAAGGGCGCAAAAATTTTACAAAGGTCTCCATTTTATAGAGACAGACAGCGAGATACAGTCAGAGACTTCTGAGAGAGTGATCAACATGAAGTTAGTATCCTGACCTAATATGTCCTTTTACCTTAATTGACTGATCTATGCACCTTTAGTCCAGGTACATGCTTTGTATGAGTTTTTTACCTGTATCCGTTTTAAAATGCTTTTGAACAAATTCCGCGATGGGCTCTTTTAAAAGGTCTTTCTCGAAGGCATTTACGAGAAAATCGGCTTCAACAATTATCTGGAAATCCATCCCGTCGAT
Source organism: uncultured Synergistales bacterium (assembly GCA_964519285.1). Taxonomy (GTDB): domain Bacteria; phylum Synergistota; class Synergistia; order Synergistales; family JAFGMB01; genus CAZFJG01. Next base: position 999 of record CAZFJG010000122.1, read on the forward strand.
ATTTTCGCAGGTGTGGTGATTGCCAATTATGAACTTTACCCTTTCCACAAGTTCCCCGTCCATTCCGAGCTCTTCAAGGATCTTTCCTGCCAAGGGAGGCCCTTCTTCTTCCTGGCAGGCCCATGACGAAGTGTTGTATTTCCTCTCACATTCTTTAATGCCAATATCATGGAGGGTGGCAGCGATTTTAATTATCTCGACAGTTCGGTTGTCAAGGTCCTCGGATTCTGCAATGGATGTGGCGAATCCAAGTACCTTAAGGGCATGATTTATCCTTTTTGCGTCGTTGCCGAAGGTCTCTATCATTTTTGTAATAACAGGTTTTGTCATTTAATTGCCTCCAGTCTTGTCAGTAGGCATTTTGCCTATTCAGGTAATATAGCTTAAACTCTCCATACAGGCAATATTGGCAAAATAATGAAAAGCCCAGTAAAAGGTTCTGTTATTCCACAAGGAAGATCGGATCTTCAGGTTATGCAAAACTCGATCTTGACCTGAAGTATAATGAAACAAATCGAAGCCTTATACTGTTTGCCCATGTGCGAAATGGGCCGGCAATTTAAGATCCTGAACGATACCCTTCTGTGACAGGAGGAAGCAAAATGGCCAGCATTACAGACAACGCAGAAACAGCGAGAAAGATCATTGAAGATATCGTACTCTCTTCAGAAGAGAATGTACTGAAAGGACAATTTAAGGACGAGCCTGCATGGGACCGTCCTGTTGTTGGCTTCTGCAGGGGAGATGACCATATTTTTGAAACCTTTAAAGAGGTAGTCAGCGAGCATCACTGGTCGCCTCCGGATATATTTCGCAAAAGCTTTCCAGATAATGAGGTTGCACCTGAAGACCTGTCAGTTATAAGCTGGATCCTGCCTCAAATCTCAAAAACAAAAGATGACAATGCCAGGGAAAACCGGCTTCCGGCAGAGCGATGGGTTCGTTCAAGAATTTTTGGTGAGATCTTCAATGATCTTTTGAGAAAAGAAATGGTAAAAGCTTTAACCGACCTTGGATACAGCGCTGTAGCACCTGTCATATCGGAGGGGTGGAGCAGGGTGGATTCAAAAAAATATGTATTTGCATCCAAATGGTCGGAAAGGCATATTGCCCATGCCTGCGGACTCGGTACCTTCGGCCTTTGTGACGGACTTATAACTTCCGTTGGAAAGGCGGTCCGTTTCGGTTCTGTGGTTGTGAATATGAAACTTCCGCAAGCTCACAGGGGTTTTGAGACCTATTATGACAATTGCCCTTTTCTAAAAGATGGCAAGTGTGGAGTTTGTATTGAACGGTGTCCTGCAGGGGCAATTTCAGAAAAAGGACATAATAAAAGGCTATGCAAGGATTACATAAACAACGTGGTAACTCCCTATGTTAAAGAAGTATGGGGTCTGGAAGGTGAGATCGGGTGTGGCCTATGCCAGACAGGAGTGCCCTGCGAGTCACAGATCCCCGGGAGATCTTACAGCAAATGACGGTCTTACGATCTAAAGGAGACAGGCAGTATGATCGATAACTTTACAGAGGAAGAAAGAAAAAAGATAAAAGAGGGGATCGAGGACAAATACAGGAAAGTCTCCGTTACACCAAAGGGAAATTTCAGATATCCTGTTGGAAGGAAAGGTCTCGATACGTTAGGCTATGATCCGGAGATACTTGAGAAACTTCCGGAAGAAGTGCTTGATACCTACTGTGGAGTGGGAAATTTATTCAGCACTGGCACGGTTTTAGAGGGAGAAAAAATCCTTGATATAGGCTGTGGTGCCGGAGTTGACAGTATTATTGCTGCTCTAATGACAGGACCGAAGGGTACTGTTACAGGTATGGACCTGTCAGGTGAAATGATAGCCAGGGCAGAGCAGAACAGGTCAAAAGCCTTGATCGAAAATGTAACTTTTATAAAGGGATCTGCAGAAGATCTTCCCTTTTCCGGAGAGATTTTCAGCCTGGTAATATCCAACGGTGTTTTCAACCTCGTTCCTGACAAGGCCACAGCCATATGGGAAGTTTTGAGGGTTCTCAAACCGGGAGGGCGTTTTCTGATGGCAGACCAGGTTCTGGTTTCGGAAAGAAGAACGAATAGAGCTTCTTTTGTAGCAGAATGGGCTGGCTGAAAAGGTGGAGCTGTGACAGGAAAGGATTTCCTGGACCTCGTGAGAAAAGAAGGATTTATCGAAGACGAACTGGTGGGTGAAACTGGATTTAACAGCTCGGACATGACCATGGGTGTTCTGTTAAGGGCTAAAAAGCCTGAAGGTCGTGGCAATTCTAAAGAAGTTTAACTTTGTGTACTTGGAAAATATGCCTGGATTATGTAGGTAGATGTTTATGAGTATTCTGTACTGGATGATGATGGGACTTGTAGTTGGAGTACTGGCTAAATTCGTTATGCCCGGCAAGGGATCCCGGCGGATTCATTGTTACTATTCTGATCGGTATTGTTGGAGCCTTTGCAGGAGGATACATAGGAAGAGCACTGGGGTTTGGTCCCGTAACAGGCTTCAACCTGCCAGGTATACTCCTGGCTGTTGGAGGAGCTGTGATTCTTCTGATCCTTTACAGGGTAATAAAAAGACCGAAATAGAAAAACAGCAATAACCTTTCTCTTCTCCTTAACATTAACTCGGGATCTTAAGATCCCGAGTTAATGTTAAGGTAAATTTTATTTTTTGGAAATGAAGAGTTACAATACAGAACACTAATGTTTTTATTCGTTAAAACTCTGAGTTAAAATCTATATTATCCTGTTTAAAAAGGATCAAAAAAATGAAGATAAAGGGTCACGCAGTTTTATTTATAATTTATATAGCCTTAAGTGCTGTTCTTCTGTATTTCTGTCGTGATGAAAAAGGACTTAGTTATCAGCAGATTTTCATTGTATTTTTTCTTTTGCTCACAGGTTCATACATTTATTATGAAAGATACAAAATAGAAAAACTTAATTACCAGATCGATGATGAACGTAAATCCCTTCAACAGGTTCTGGATCTGTCCCTTGATGGCATTTTTGTTGAAAATGAAAGAGGAGAGATTCTGGACTGCAACAGAAGTGCCCATGAGATGTTCGGTTGCACAAAAGAGGAAATGCTTACTCTATCAATAAGAGACCTGGTTTCAGAAGAATTTGCAAAAGACCTCCCGGAAATTATCCCTGATAGTATGGTTACCAAAAATAGATATGTAGAAAGGATCAATAAAAGAAAAGACGGTACCCTTTTTCCAACAGAGGTCTATACCCGGTATATAAAGATCGGAGACAGGAAAAGGCTCATAGCTTTCATTCGGGATATTTCCGGAAGGAAAGAGCTGGAAAACAGGCTTAAGCAGTTTTCCATAAAAGATGACCTTACCGGCATATACAATCGAAGATACATGATAGATCAGCTGGATTTGATGGTGGAAAAGTTGAAAAGGGATGAAGCCAGCTTTTTTTCAGTTGTGCTTCTGGATCTTGATAATTTCAAGGAAATAAACGATATCTACGGGCATATTTCTGGAGATTCAGTTCTGAGCAGGTTCGCAGAAAAACTGAGTTCTGGACTCAGAAAAATTGACATTGCCGGGCGTTACGGCGGAGATGAATTTCTTGTTCTTATGCCGGGGACTTCCAGCGAGAACAGCTGTAAAGT
>CAZFJG010000123.1:0-4626 GCA_964519285.1 uncultured Synergistales bacterium
CCGTTTTGGGTAGAGGATTAAAAGAAAAAACCCTCTTTTTGCTCAAGTAGTTGCTCATACATTCTGTTAAATTCATCTTCTTTATACTCTTTGTAATCGTTTTCCATTCCCAGGGGCCGGTAGAAATGACCAAGTGATACCGCTACTTCCTCATCTGCATGCTCCTGGACTTCCTTACTTTGTGATAATGCCTCTAATAGTTCCTCTGGATCTTCGCCCTGTTCTTTCGCCTCCGCCATGATGTAATCTGCTATTGTGTAATGCCTGACAGACAGCAAGGAAGATACTAAATATTCAGGCCAGGGTATTTCATCTTCCTGCTTGCTCCAAAGATCCGTTAAACCGTCCTTTACGGTCTGCTTCACTTCTTCAAGTCCCTTTATGTCTCGCTTGCTCAGTTCCTTTTCTATATCCCTGGCCTCATCCATTAAAGGATCTCGCAACCTCAATGTAAAAGTGCTTGAATAAGAAAAGAGGGCATACAGGAACACCAGATAATATTCAATTGGGCCCCACCCTGCACGCTTCAAACGGGTGCTGTCCTCGTTCCATGCCTCACAAGTGAAGGAAAAAACCTTATATACCAGGTGTTTTATAAAATGATCCGTTAGCTTTTTCTCAAAAGATATCCTCTCAACGTTAGCATATTCCTTCAGTTCCATTGTTTTTTCATCCTTTCTGTTATTCCGCTGTTCTCAGCGGGTTGTCTTTTATCCATCTTGTTTAACTTACAGTAATTATTTTACATATTTTTACCTTTTTTTACCCCTGGTACATATAATCTATGTAAGAAAAAGTAAAAAAGTACTCTAAACACTGATGAACACTGAGGAATTTTTTTTACATACCCTATGTAAGAAAACTGTAAAAAAAACGCCAAAATTGCGCGAGCCCTTGCACCTCAAGGTCTCAGAGATAGGGAAAAAACCGGTAAAATATGTAAGAAAAATGTAAGAAAAATGTAAAAACCTACGAGCCCTTGCACCTCAAGGGGTTAAGGCTAAATTGTCGTTTCTAAACATACAATTTAAAAAAACCCCCTCTGTGGATCATTGCGGTGCAAGGCTTCAGCCAAAAATGGACTTTTTTTTACGGTTTTTTTACATACCCTATGTAAGAAAAAATATTCAGTCATACCAAGGGATGAGAGAGTATATTTTATTTTTTTTACATACTTTAGGTGTGTCCCGGGGTTATAGTTGGGTAAGGAAATAATGTGCACCTTTTGTTCCTCCCCTCTTTTTTACTGTTCCTTTGTTGACCAACTTTTCTATCTTGTCCCTGGCTGTTCGTTTGTTTATGCTGTGTCTCAGTAAACACGCTTCCAGGGCTTTTTCCATCTTAAAGTTGACTCCATATCCAAAGTCTTCTTGAAGAGTGGAAAGAACAAGATCCTCAGTTGTGCCGCCCGGATCTGGATTTAAATCAATAACCAGGTGATTGTTATCAATGGAAAAGTTGAATTTTTTGATGAATTTAAACCAGGATTTTACAGTCTTAACAGTAAAAAGATCCTCACCATCTGGTTTTTTCTTATCAATGGCCAGCATGTGCCCGGCGCTTCTGGCTATGATGTTTGATCCCTGGCAATCATCCATCCAGATAGTGTATTCTTCTTTTGCTGTTAAGTATTTCCTGGAGTGATGATTAACGAGAATGGCCATGTTCATATCCTCTGCTAAGTGTGTCAGGTATTCCATGATCGGTTTCATTTGCTCCATTTTGTTTTCATCTGAGTCATGGAATGAAAAGAGGGTGTCAAAAATGACCAGATCCGGGGTAGTTCTTTCAATGGTAGTAGTGAAATTTTCTCTACCCTCAAAACTTGAAAGTGAAGAGATAACACTGCTTTTGGAAAGTCTGTTTTCTGAGATGATGTTTAAATCCTCATCGTTCCAAGTCCAATGAATTGCCTTTTTTGCCCTGATGTTTAATAACCTGCTTCCGGCCTCACCTGCAAAGATCAAAACCTTTCTTGGCTCTGATTCGTGGAAACCGTCAAGGATAGTACCGCCTCTGGATAGATCCATTGCAAGCTTCTGCGTAAGGAAGCTTTTACCGCCACCTGGAGGGCTGAAAAGTATTGTTATATAGTTCCTGGGGCATAGTCCGCCTATCATTTCGGGCTCGTCGAAAGCGTCTTTATCAAGTTTTTCTATGCAGTCCATCATGTTTACTCTGTCTGCTTCTGAAAGGGCATTATGTATCCCTTCCCCTTGCCTGTACCTGTTGGAAATGTTCTTTACAAGCTGTTCAACTTCATTCTGGCTAACAGGAGGGGTACATCTTTGTTGGTTGATCGCCCAAAGAGTAGAAAGTAATTCCCTTTCCGTGAGTCCGTATTCTCTCATCTTGCAACCCATATGAAAGAGGGCGCTGTTTCTCTGGCCTTCTGGTATTGTGTCCTGTTCCCTCATGATTTGTGCGCCTTCAGAGATTCCGGGTTCCCAACCTTCGGATAGTTCTTTATTTCTGGCCGGTTCTATCATTTTTTGCAGTAACCATCCCGGGATCTCCGCCGGTTCGTATAGTCCTGGTTCGTTTATCCATTCATAAGAATTACCTGAAGCATGTAAAGAGGGTGGGGCTACAACAAAACCGCCCATACCCCTAACATCGATACCAGGGGCAACCTGTGAAGCTGAATTCCTGATCTCTACATCTTCGGGCATTTTGAAATAGTAATGGACACCGCCCCCGCCGGTTGAAGCTATAACAGTCTCCGGCAATAGTTCGTTATCCTTTTCCAACTCTTGTAGAGATTCGAGCCCGCCTGATTTTTTATCTATGTCCAGGACTACAAGTCCAGACTTGCCGGTATCGATACCAACATTAAAGGATCTGTTGTCATTCCAGCGCCTTTCTATGGTCTTCTCAATCCTGTTAGATTCTTCTCTCCATTTACCTAAAGGGTGTTTACCTATGGAATGGCAGTTATCATTTCCGCAAGAACAGGTGACATTACCTGCACCGTCCAGGATCGGATAATGAACTGGAAAGACAGCCCAACCTAAGCGGGCATACTCAAGGGCGCTTTGTAATCCGGTCTTTGTTTTCTGTTGGTCTTTTGGTATAATATTTGTAGTCATATAGTAAACATCAACCCTTTCTGCCCTGTCCCTGACCGACTTTCAGGGACTTTTCTTTTTGCCTCATACTCATGCCCTGGCCTTTAGATCTTCTATTACTTCGCCCTTTATCTGCGATAGCCAAATCCTGTGTTTTTCAAGTAAGTGCTCGGCACTTTCAATAATGCCCGCATTTTCAAGGGCCTTTGCGTACTTCCTGGGATTGCGTATCCGTCCATCTTCGGCTTGTCGTACTGTCATAAATGAAACGTCTAATGCTGTGGCAATATCGACCGGTCTAAGTTTCAGTTGCTGTCTGACTTCCATAAAAGGGTTATTCATTCTGTCTCCTTTCGCCCTGGCCAACAAAAAAGCCGGCAGGGGCTTAAAGATAGTCCCTTACCGGCTTTCTGCATGTTATATCTATTTGGCACGTAAACCAAAAGTTGACATTTGTAAAGTTTGGTTTATATTTATGCCAAAGGATATAAAGGTAAGGGTTCGGACGCCCCACCTTGATTTTTCACCCGGTGTTCCCGCACCGGGATTTTTTTATCTTAAAATCAAGGCTTTCCTTCGCTTGATATTTTGCTTGTAGTTTTGCTGATCTGTCCTATTGGTTAATGGCTTTCATCACGTCCTTTCATATACATTATATTTTAATATAAATATAGAGGTTTCGTGTATAGATTTGCTTATCATCTGAAGATTTTTTCCCACCAGGGCTTTTTCATTTCCTGCTCTATCTGAAACAGCTTTCTCTTTAACTTCGTGTTGTCATTTTCAAGCTGTTCTATTCGTTCATCCCTGTCTGCAATTCTCTGTAGGATCTCCGTTATCGCCTTCTGCTGTTCTGTTAAAAGTGTTAAACGTGCCGGCAATAGTAAATCTGTATCCGTTGGCACTTTTTCTGTCACCTGGCGCTTGTCATTTGGCGCTTGTTTTCCCCCTGGCGTTTTCTCAATGTTTACAGGATAAAGCCGGCTTAATTCGTTTAACACTTCCCCAGCGCTTTTCCCTTTTTTGCGCAAATCGCTAATAGTCCTTAGCACTTCTGCTGTCTGTTCCAGGTAGCGCTTTCTCTTGCTTGTGCCAGCGCTATACATCCATTCTGGATATAGTTTTTTATATTCTCTGCCGGTGCTGTATGGAATATCAGCCATCTTGCAGATCTCTTTAAAAGTGTATGTGTCATTCATGGCAGTAACCTCTCTACAGACTCCCTTTTCATTCTCCAGGCTCGCCCTATTTTCCGGGCCGGGATCTGTCCATCGGCTATCATCCGCCTAACTGTCTGATCGGATACTCTCAAGATGGCACTCGCTTCTTTAACGGTAAGTAGATCCTCCATGTCTCCACCTCCCCTACTTGCAACACTAACATTAATTTACAACAATATCAACAATATCATTGTAGCATTTGACTTCTAAGTTATCAGGCCAACTTTAAACAGTAATTGAGCAGTTTTTAAACAAGATCCGGCCAGGGCGATAGAGCTACATATCCCTTATCGGAGTGACTATTACTTTGGATCGCTCCCCTGGTCGGCCTCTCTGGA
>CAZFJG010000124.1:0-4583 GCA_964519285.1 uncultured Synergistales bacterium
CCAAGCTGACTCATAAGAAGAGAAACATTAATACCCTTCCCACCAGGACTTCTGTTTGCGTTGTTGGACCTGAACCATCCCCCTGGCTGAAAATCTGATACTATGAATTCTTCATCCACCGCCGGGTTCAGAGTAACGGTTACAATCACGGGAACTCCTCCTTGTCTTAATGAAAAAGGGAGCCCTGGGCAGGCTCCCTTAATGCCAGGATTTTGATTTTACTTTATAAGGCTGTCAAGTTGGGACTTGTCGGTAACCTGGTTACAAGTTTGAACTATGCCACTGTGGATCTCAACAAGAGCCGGCATGTTCTCTATTTCCAGTTTTTTAACCATTTTACCGTTCCTGTATCCGTCTATGAGAGGAACATTTATTCCCTTTTCACTGGCTACCTTTTCAACTTCACTTGATAATTTTACCTGATTTTCATCTATAGATGAATAAAAGAAGGCAAGAACTTTTTCGGGTTCCATCAAAGTTGAATTCAGATGGACCTGTTCATTTATGTACGAAGATGCTGACATTGCTGCTATTGCACCGTCACTTGCAGCAGTAACGACCTGTCTGAGATGTTTATCCCTTACATCTCCGGCAGCGTAGACACCCTCTATGGAGGTTTCCATGTCATCATTGGTCTTTATCCATCCACCCTTTGAGGAATCGAGCAAGCCCTTGCAGAACTCGTCACGAGGAGCCTGGCCAACGAACATAAATACACCTGAGACTGGCAATTCACTTGTGTCTCCTGTTTTGACATTTTTAAGAACCAGCTTTTCAACCATGCTTTCACCGGCTATCTCTTCAACGACGGTATTCCAGACAGGCTCAATCTTTGGATTGGACAATGTCCTCTGCGAAGCAGCCCTGTCTGCCCTGAACTGATCCCTTCTGTGGATAATATACACCTTGGAAGCGAAATTTGTCAGGTAGTTGGCTTCCTCAACTGCTGTGTTACCTCCACCTACAACGGCAATTTCAAGATCTTCAAAGAAAGCTCCGTCGCAAACTGCACAATAACTCACACCAGCTCCAATGTGCTCTTCTTCTCCCTTGCAACCAAGCTTCCTGAAGTAGGCTCCTGTGGCAATTACAACAGCTTCTCCCTCGACTTCACCCTTGTCCGTAACAACAATTTTTCTTCCGTCTCTTACCTCAAGCGACTTTACTGAGCAATCCCTGAATTCTGTCTCAAACTTCTCGGCATGCTCCCTGAACATCTGGCCAAGCTCTGTGCCTGTAGCATGTTTTACGCCAGGCCAGTTTTCGATCTCCTCGGTAAGATTGATCTGTCCTCCCGGAACACCGTTTTCAAGCAGAAGAACATCAAGACCTGCCCTTCTTCCGTAAATAGCTGCAGTGAGTCCGGCAGGTCCAGCTCCTATTACTACAAGTTCCCTTTTTTCCATTATTGAAGGTCCTCCCCTTTAAGTTAAAAGAATATATTGTCATTCAATATCAATGAACGTAACTGTTATTAAATTATACATGAACCCATGACATGATACGACTTATGCCTGAATAATCATTGATAATATCCTCAAGTTCAAGTTCTGCGAAATATTGTTTTTCAAGTATTTCTTTCTGCCTCTCTCCACCTATTTCCAGAACTATCCTGCCTTTTTTTTTCAAGAGCCTTTTTGCCAGATCAAGCAATATATAGTAATAATCCAGTCCATCTTCTCCTCCGTTCAAGGCTATTAAAGGTTCATGCCATAAAACTTCGGGCATGAGTTCCGGAATATCACTTCTCTGGATGTAGGGAGGATTACTGACTATCAGTTCGAAAGAGCTTTCTCTGAAGGGAAGCCTGCAGGGATCACTGTTATGAATCACAACACACCTGTCAAGAACAGAGTTGAACTTGAGATTTTTCCATGCCCACAGCAAAGCTGCCGGACTGCGATCAACAGCCGCTCCTGACAGACCAGGGGCTTCTCCAAGCAGTGCTACGGATACAGCAGCTGACCCTGTCCCCCAATCAAGAAATGTACCTCTATTACATTTATTCAGAACATTCTCCACCAGCAATTCAGTTTCAGGTCTGGGCACCAGACACCCCCTACCAACTTCTATATGATAACCGTAAAAGACCTCGTTACCAAGAATATACTGTAGAGGGATCCGGAAATTGCATCTGAGAAGTGACATTTCTATCAGTTCTTTCAGTTGCTTTTCCGAAACAGACGACTCAGGGCTGGAAAGAACAAAGGTTCTGTTACAGGACAGAACCTTTTCTATCATAAGTTCAGATTCTTTTACAGGATTATGAATACCATATTCTTTAAGAAGGGCAATAACCCTTGTTCTGACAGATCTTATTGTTTCCATGAATGGTCACTAATCTATCTGCTGAACTCGTTCTGCCTGATCGGCAAGAGAAAGTGCATCTATCATCTCAAAAATGTCCCCGTCGAGAAAAGACTCCATTTTGTGTAGTGTCAGACCTATTCTGTGGTCTGTAATACGGTTCTGGGGATAGTTATAGGTTCGGATCCTCTCCGAGCGATCTCCAGAACCAACCTGACTTTTTCTTGCGTTTGCCTGCTCCTGTTCCTGTTTTCGTAATTCCATGTCATACAGCTTGGTTTTAAGCAGATGCATGGCCTTTACCCTGTTCTTCAGCTGCGACCTTTCGTCCTGACACGTTACGACAACACCGGAAGGGAGATGGGTTATCCTTACAGCGGAGTCGGTCATGTTGACATGCTGTCCCCCTGCCCCGCTCGCCCTGTAGGTGTCTATCCTGAGGTCCTCTGTTCTGACCTCAACATCTACATCTTCGACTTCAGGCAAAACAGCAACAGTTGCAGTTGAGGTATGGATCCTTCCGCCTGATTCCGTAACAGGAACACGCTGCACTCTGTGAACTCCACTTTCGTATTTAAGCATACTGTAGGCTCCCCTTCCATCGATCCTGAAGGCGATCTCCTTGTAGCCACCTATTCCACTCTCGCTGGTATTCATTACTTCGATCTTCCAGCCCTGTCTTTCCGCAAATCTTGTGTACATCCTGAAAAGATCAGATGCGAAAAGTGCTGCCTCATCTCCACCTGCCCCTGCTCTGATTTCTACAATGACACTTTTTTCATCGTGTGGATCTTTTGGGACAAGGAGCATTCTGAGCTCTTCCTCGATTTCTTCGAGTCTGCTCTGTTTAAGCTCAAATTCTTCTCTGGCTAGATCGTGCATTTCCGCGTCATTTGCATGAAGCATTTCCTTTGCTTCACCAATATCTTTCAAAACAGATCTGTATTCCCTGTATTTTTCAACGACGGGAGCAAGATCCGAATGTTCTTTAGCCAGTTTTTGAAGTTCTTCCGGATTGGATGCAACTTCCTGTTCTGACATCCTGGATTCAAGTTCCTGAAATTTTTCCACGAGGTTCTCAAGTTTATTTTCAATTTCCATTTTTACATCACTCCGCGCCCGCTCTTTTCTGTTCCTGAAGTGCTGTTTTCAATGACACAACAGCTACCTCGATCTGGAAAAGATCGGGTTCTCTTGTTGTAAGATACTGTAAACTCAACGCTGGCATCAGAATGCATTCTCCGATTTTGCCAGCGCTGGACGCTGCCTTTATTATCTCGTAAGAAATACCTATGACCACGGGCAGAAGAACAACCCTCAGAACCACCCTGTACATTATGCTTCCCGGGCCGGCCAGTGAGAAAACGATAATACTGACAGCAATAACAATAAGCAGAAAAGAGGTTCCACATCTGGTATGGATCCTGGAATATTTCGATACTGATCCCGGGTCCAGGGAAGAATCATTTTCATAGGCGTTGATTGTTTTGTGTTCAGCACCGTGATACTGAAAAACCCTTCGAATATCCTTCCAGAGACTAATAACATAGAGATACATAATGAAAACAGAGGCCCTTGCTACACCTTCCAGTACATTTTTCCCGGCAAAGGAAAGATCAATTAATCCCTGAAACAGGTCCGCCACCCAGACAGGCAACAAGATAAAAAGTCCTACAACAGCGACGATCGCCACTGCAATGGAAAGGCTCATTTCCCAGAAAGTTATACTTTCATCATCCCCCAGTGAGATCTGAGCTGAACGGTTAAGCGCTCTTATACCTGTAGAAAGCATATCTGCCATAACAGCCAGTCCCCTTACTACCGGCAAATTCCAAGGACGGGCTGATGTCCATTTTTTAAGGGGCCAGGTCTCTGTAAAAATATCGCCTTCCGGTTTTCGCACCGCAAGGCCCCATTTAACCGGCCCTTTCATCAGGACTCCTTCTATTACAGCCTGCCCTCCTACCGGCAATTTACCCGGGGATGCAAGAATATATCTCAAAAGAGTGAAAAAGAACTTTAGATATTTCTTCATTGATGTGCCAGCAATTCATCCATGTCTTTATAGGGCTTACCACAGGATCTCAGTTCTCCGCAATGACCGTTAACGATACAACCAGGTCCAGCTATTTCAAAGATAAATGGCGCCGCTTCCCTTACAAGGATAAGCATCTGACGTGCAACATCACGGATCTCCCATTGTGATCTTCTGCAGGTTCTGAGTCCGAAAAAATGATGAAGCTCCCTGGCATTCATGGTAAGAGTGATCCTTGTCT
>CAZFJG010000125.1:0-4537 GCA_964519285.1 uncultured Synergistales bacterium
CTCGCCTCCTGCTGTATCGATCCGGATTCGCTCTTTGAATTCTGTTCTTCCACCGGACTTGGTTCTTTGTACTCCCGCTGTATGGGATGGTAGGGCCCTTATTTTTCCTTAACTGCCTCCTGACGAGCAAAAGCTATAGCCTTTACCGGACATGCCCTTATACATCTTCCGCATGATATGCATTTTTCGGGTTTCGAAAGCTCTGCACTGCTTTTAATCTCAATACATCCTGCAGGGCAAATCTCAACACACCTGCCACATGCTGTACATAATGATCTGTCAATTACTGGTAAAGCCAATATTCTTCCACCTGCCTTTCAACAGGAGGAAGAATAACTCTTTCAGGTCTCTAAATCAAGGGGGCAGGATAAATGTTATTTCTCCGGTTTCTGATATATGAGGGTAGTGCAGGGTGAATGTCTGGCTACCTTTGCTGCTACGCTGCCGATGAAGAATCTCTTGACGTTGCTCATTCCCCTGTGGCCGATAAAAAGCATCTCATATTTTCCATCTTCGGCCTGGTCAATTATTTCCTCGTATGGGATTCCTGTCCTTATTATCACAGAGAAATCCACATCTGTTTTGTCTCCCCTGATCCCGGTTATCAGTTTTTCAAATTCCTTCCGTGCATTTTCTTCCCTTTCCTCTCTTTGCGTTTCGGGATTCCTGTAATAAGGAATTTCTCCTGCAGGTTCACGGTGGGGATTTACCAGAACATGGAGAAAGTCCAGTCTTTCAATACCTTCATTTCTCGCAAATCTGAAGGAGTAGGATAGCAGCGCCTTGCTGACTTCGCTTCTGTCGATAGCAATTAGTGCTTTTTTCATTTCAGCCTTTCTCCTTTCGTGTTAAATTATAATAATATTATAGCATATCAGCTAAGTAGATAGAATATAGATGTTTTCTAATCGGGGGACTTTTGGCATATAATAAAAATGTTTCTAATATTCCAGAAATTTCAGGGGGAGATCTTAATAATGGCTATGGGTCACAATATTAATGAATATGCAAAAGATCATGCAGTTTATGGAGGATATACTTTTTCAAGGCAGAGCGATGTTCCTCCTCTTCCTGTTCCGGACCTTGAGGGTACCTGTAACAGGTTTCTTGATTGGATCAAACCTCTGCTCGAAGATAAAGATCTTAAAGAGACCGAAAGATCCGTAAAAAGTTTTGTCGCAAAAGGTAAAGATGGTGAAAAGCTCCAGAGTGCTCTTCTTGAATGGTCCCAGAGAAAAGATATCCCAAACTGGCTTGAGCCTTTCTGGTTTGACATTTATCTTGGAAACAGGAGTCCTGTGGTTATAAACAGCAACATTTTCTACATGTTTGATAAATCTTCATTATCCCATAACAAAGGAGTCAAACAAGCTGCAGCAATAACCTGTGCAGCTCTTAGATTCAAAGAAAGTCTACATTCAGGTTCTGTTGAACCTGCTATGGAGAAGGACAGACCTCTTTGCATGCACCAGTTCGATAAACTGTTTTCAGCTACGAGAATTCCACATCAGGGAAAGGATATTCTCAGATATCCTGGTAGTTTTTATGATCCTTCTCCACTAAAGGCAGAAAATATAGTGGTGATCAGGAGAGGTCATATCTTTACAGTAAGGGTTTTGTATGATGGTAAATATGTAAACAGCATGGATCAAATTGATAAAGCTCTTGAAAAGGTGGTTTCCATGTCGCAAGAAAGGCTGCCGGATGAAAGGTCCATTGGGATTCTGACTACCCTTGAAAGGGACAGATGGGCCAATTTCAGGAACAAGCTCTGTTCTTATTCCGGAAGTAACGAAAAAAAACTCAGAGAGATAGAAGACGCTCTATTTGTTGTGTGTCTTGATGATACTACACCAGAGGACAGGGATGAGGCTGCTTCTGCAATGCTTGCCGGGAACGGAAGGGACAGGTGGTTCGACAAGGTATTGCAGTTTGTGGTTTGCGAGGAAGGTACTGCAGCTATCAACATGGAGCATTCCTCTGTGGATGGTTCATCAATAGTGACCCTTTCAGATTTTATCTCCGGTTTCTCTCATTTGCCGGAAGAAAAGAGATCATCAGGCAAAAGAGATCTGGAGATTAATGAACTCCTATTTGATCTTGATGAAGATCTCAAGGACGGTCTCAGGGAAAGCTGTCGCTTTTTTGACAGTTACGAGAAAGAAACATCCCTCAAGGTCCTTGATTTTTGTGCTTTTGGAAAAGAAAGAATAAAAACCTTTGGTGTCAGCCCGGATGGTTTTGTTCAGATGGGTTTTCAGCTTGCCATTTTCAAACTTCTCGGTAAACCCTGCAACACCTATGAACCGGTTTCCATGAGGCATTTTCTCCATGGAAGGACAGAGGCCATGAGATCTGTAACTCCAGAATCTGTGGACTTTTGCAGGTTAATGGTTTCTAACGGCAGTTTGGACCAGGAAAAGATCGAATCCCTTAAGAGAGCTGCTGCAGCACATGTAAAACGTGTCAAAGAATGCAGAAATGGCAATGGAGTAGACAGGCATTTACTCGGTCTGAGAAAGATCTATGAACTTTTCGGAGAAAACCTGGGTATCCATAAAGAACCAGAGATCTTCGGATCTGCAGGTTACAGGACATTGTGTTACAACAGGCTTTCTACAAGTACCAGTGGCTATTCCGGGCTTTCTCTTTGTGGTTTTGGTCCGGTGGTGGAAGATGGTTTCGGTATCAGATACCTTACAAGGCCTGACCAGCTTAATCTTTCTGTTTCCTGCCGGTCTCTTCGAAGTAAAGAGCATGAACTCTTCTACAGGTATATTGAAGAATCCTTTATTGAGATGGCTGATCTTATGGGAAAAGGGATATAGACACAACTTGAGGTCCTGGTTCTTTATCTTATAAGACCCGGGACCTCAAGTTTTTTCTCTATCAGCGACAGGATCTTTCCTGCAATGGTTATGAGGATAAGATATATTATTCCGACTATAAGAAAGACCAGGGTGAACCTGAAGTATCTTGATGCTACGATCTTGCCAGCTCCAGTCAGTTCGATACAGGTAAGCATGTACGCGAGGGATGAGTACTTGATAAGATATATTATCTCGTTGGAAATGCCTGGAATAGCCCTTCTGAGGGCCTGAGGTAGAACAACGTTTAAGATCGCTTCTCTTCGAGTCATCCCAAGGGCGAGAGCTGCCACCATCTGTCCAGATTTGACCGATTGTATGGCTCCCCTGATGTATTCGGAATTGTAAGCTCCGTTACATACAATGAATCCTATAACGGCAGCTGTAAAGGGTTCCAGTGTTATACCCACCGAGGGAAGACCGAAATATATCAGGAAGAGCAGCATGAGAAGAGGAGTACCCTTGAAAATAACTACGTAAGCTGAACAGGCAAAGGAGACCAGAGGGTTTCCGTAAACTCTGCCAGTGGCGATCAGAATACCTGCGATCAGGCCAAAGGGGACTGAACAGGCGATCAGTTTCAGAGTAACTACAAGGCCTGCCATAAGCGGAGGCAGGACAACGTCAGTTATGAAGACAAGATCCATTATTGTGACCTTCCTATATCTCCGTAGAGTTCTCCAAGCTTGAACAGGAACTGTTTTGTCCTGTCGTACCTCGGATTTCTTACAAGCTGTTCCGGTGGTCCGCTCTCAAGTATCTTTCCCTGTTCCATGAAGATGATCTCGTTAGCCACAGAACAGGCAAAGCCCATTTCGTGGGTTACAACAAGCATGGTCATCCCGTTCTTTGAGAGGTCCTTCATGACCGCAAGAACTTCTCCGGTAAGTTCAGGATCGAGGGCAGATGTGGGTTCGTCAAAGAGCATGATGTCCGGCTCCATGGCGAGGGCCCTGGCTATGGATACCCTCTGGGCCTGTCCTCCTGAAAGTTCTGCGGGGTAAAGGTTAGCCTGAGGCTCAAGTCCAACCCTTCGAAGTTCTTCCATTGCTTTTTCCCGAGCTTCTTTTTTTGGCATCTTTCTGACCTTAATGAGGGCGATCTCCACATTTCTTACTGCGGATAAATGGTCGAAAAGATTAAAGTTCTGAAATACCATTCCTATCTTCTGCCGAAAATAGTTTATACTTTTTTGCGAGTGGGTAACTTCTTCGTCATGAAGCCATATTTTCCCGCTGTCCGGAATCGTGAGCTGGTTAATACACCTGAGCAGTGTGCTTTTGCCTGTTCCGGAAGAGCCGATAAAAACCTTGGTGTCACCCTTGCGCACTTCGAATGAAATACCTCTAAGAACTTCTGTGTTCCCGTATTTTTTATGAATATCATCTACTGTTAGTATGATCTCTCTGTTATCCATATGGCTACATCTCCGTATTTCCAAAACCTGGTATGCGTACCCTGTTTTCAACGTGATGAAGGATCTTCATTCCTCCGTAATTGAGAAGGATAAAGATAACCGCACAGGTCAGGTAAATTGGCATTGGCTGGTAAGTTCTGGATACTGTAAGACTTCCACGGGTCAGGATCTCCATTACTCCTATTGCATAGGAGACTGCCGAGTCCGTGAGAAGTATGGGATATTCGTTGGACCACCCCGGAATGGCTATTCT
>CAZFJG010000126.1:0-4463 GCA_964519285.1 uncultured Synergistales bacterium
CGATATTCGTGGATGTTGGAAGATCTTTCCTTTGAAGAAAGATATTTTTCAGTTTCTTTTTCAACCATTTCAACATCTTCGGGGTGCATGATGGATGCGAAAAGAAAACCGGGAGATGTAAGTTCTCTGGCGGTATAACCAAAGAGGGATATATTTCCAGATATATATTCAACAGGCCAGCCTTTCTCTGCTTTCAGCTTGAAGACAACAGTTGAACTGCTCTCCAGAATGGCCTTTGCAATGCCTTTCAGTTCCTCTTTTTTTCTGGAAGTGGTAAGGTCTCTGAAAACAACAAGAATGTTTTCCTTTCCACGGTTGTCTTTCAGAGGTATGTTGTATATTGCAACGGGAATCTCAAATCCGGTTTTAACAGATTTAACCGTCTGCTCTCCCATCACTGGATAATCGGCATCCTGTAAATCCTTATCGTCCCATGAGGTCTTATCATCTGAGGATTCCAGGTGCAAAACATTATTTACTTGCTGTCCGGTAATTTCTGCTAATTTGTAGCCAAAATTAATACAGAAAGAGGGGTTTGCATTTTGAATTACAGAATCAGAATCGATAATTATCATCTCGTCAGGAGAGTTCAAAAATGAGCTCTCCATGATATTACATGAAGAGTCTTTTTCAGCGTCACTGTTACATGATGACTGTTTTAAGGGACTTCCCTTTGTCTCTTCGCTAAAATCCATAGCTTTGAAATGTATGCTGGACACTGAAATTGACTCCCTTCATGAAGTAGGGCCAGGAACTGGAAGTATGATTTTATAAAAAGTTTAATTGATACGGCCGATGAAATTAGTTCAAAATTGTGGATTCAGCTAAATTAGTAAAGTTATAGTCTTTTTCGCTGCTGTTTATCATGTTAACAATAATATCTTTATTCGTCACTTTATTGGGCATGATTTTTTTATGGCTGAAGGGAGAATCCATGACATTTTTGCTGTCCCATTTAAACATGACACTATCTCCCATCTGTGAAAAATATAAAAAAGTGTTGACATAATGCATTATGTTCTTTATCATTACCTGAAATATACAAAAACTTTTAATCTTTTGTCAGGGAGGTTCGCGACTATGGTACGTATAAACAGCATGATCAATGTTTCAGCCATTTCCATTATTGCTATCGTACTAATTATTAGATGCGGATCCTACCCTGGCGGAGTCGGCTCTCAGTAGCCTGTACCCAGAAGAAGCCAGGCCGGGATCCTTTTTTAAAGGGGTCCCGGCTTTTTTTGTATGTAGTAAAAATAAAAAAGAGAAAGGGGGAGAGAAAAATGACAAAAATGGAAAAATGGTCGGCCTGGGAAAATACGGCCAGTTTCGAGATGTTCACATCGACAGGACTTGAAGATGTATCTTTTCGGGGTCCCTTTGAAGGCTATCGTTGATAAGCACTAGCGGTGTGAATGGGAAAATTGAGTTCCTGTAGAAAAGAGAGTGAATTGTAGTTTAAGAGAGTTGATTCTAAGGGCACAAATATTTTATCAGGGGTTATAAGAGAGGAGAACTGGATGGAAATGAAAAATAAATCTTTTTCGTGGTTAGCTGGGGTACTTGTTTTATCATTAAGTCTTTTTGCTTTTGGTTCTGTTGGCCTTGAGGCTGCAGATGCTCCTTCAAAGGTTATTGATCCGCAGGACCTTCCCGAAGAAAGCTCTGAAGTTAAGGCAATGAGAGAAAAACTGGAAGAGTATGTTGAAGAATATACACCCAGCATGGTAGAGATGAGTGACTGGCTTTATAACAATCCCGAGCCTGGTTACAACGAATTCAATTCTTCAAAAATGGTAGCAGAGGAACTGGAAAAGCATGGTTTCGAGGTAACTTTTGGCGTTGAAGGCCTCGACGAGGAATATAATTCAGTCGTTGAAAGACTTCATGATGCCAGGGACCTGCCTACAGCCTTCACGGCAAAGTACAAGGGTAAGTCCGAATATCCAGTCATTGCTTTTACAACCGAGATGGATGCTCTCCGTGGAGATCCCCCCTTTCACGGCTGTGCACACAACCAGCAGCCTCCTGTAGCTGTTGGAGCAGCTGTGGCGATGTCAAAAGTAATGGATGAGAACGATCTTCCCGGAAGTGTCTGGGTTATACATCTTCCTGCAGAAGAGATCCCTCCGCCTGATCCCACAGCAATGTTCAAGGCCGGTTATTTCGATGAAGTGGACTTTGTTCTTCAGACCCACGGTGGTGTAAATTCAGGTCAGCTGAAAAGACCCATTGCAGGAACAGGTGGTGCAACCCTTATTAACGCCAATCTTTATGAATTTAAAGGACAGACTGCCCATGCTTCCGGCGATCCATGGAACGGCAGAGATGCAGGTGATGGACTTCGGTCAATGTGGTCCATGGTGGACATGCTCAGAGAGCACTCCAAGCCGGAATTCCGGTTCCACGGTGCGATCATCGAGACTGCCATAGCTCCGAACGTTATCAATCCCAAAGTGCTTTTTGACCATTGGGTTCGTGCAACTCCTGGTCTGAGCCAGGCAGAACTTGATGCAAAGGTTGAGCAGGTCAACACAGTTGCAAAAGGTGCAGCCATGGGAACCTTCACAGAGGTTGAGATCAGCCACTATGCAGATTATGTAAACGGAATCACAACAGCTCTTGGCAACGAGCTGGGCTGGTATTACACAAAAATGTACAGCGATGAAGGTATGACAACAGAAGAACTGGATTCAAAGCCTGCCAGTGGATGGGACGTCGGACAGTGGGTATCATGGAGTGTCCCTGGTATTGGCTCTGAAAGAGGTACAGCTACAATAGCCCTCAAGGATGTTCCGAAAACAGCAGGACATTCCCAGGAAAAAGCCGACCTCACTACAACTCCCCTCGGGCACAGGTCTCTTACTCAGATGGCAAAGAGACAGGCAGCTGTGGCACTGAGACTGGTAACTAATCCGGAATTGCTTGAAAAAATTAACGCTGAACTTGAGCAGTGGCAAGAATATGCCCTGGAAGAAGGCTACATCACAGAGGATATGCTGAGGTAATTATTCAACAGCATATCTTCACCCTCTCAAGAAACAGACGGTCAGCAATGGCTGTCTGTTTCTTTAACACGTCCTATAATTCCGTTTTCAAGGCGTACTTTTATTCCGTGAGGATGATCGGGACTTTTTGTTAGAATATCCTTTACGACTCCTTCGGTAAGTTTTCCGGACCTTTGGTCCTGCTTCTGAACGACCTTTACTTTTAATCCGGGCTTTATATTACTCCGCTTTCTTCCTGGCAAAAATATCATCTCCTACAGATTTAAAGATGGAAATGTATTTTACCATGATTCAAAATAGTTTTTCAGGAAAAGAGAGGGGAAGAAAATAATACTTGACAGGGGCAAGGACTGTCAATAAGATAGTTGCATGAAGATGCAAATAAAAAAGGATGCTCGAACTGGAAATGATCCTTCAAGCTGCTGTGGAATTCCGGGAATGCCGAATCCAATGTTCTTCAGGGCACTAAGCGATCCCAGCAGGCTCAGGATAATAGCCTATCTTGCCGAGAGTGGTACATTCAGGACAGTGAGTCAGATAGCAGAGAACGTACCTGTGGATCTGTCTGTTGTCTCGCGACACCTTTCAGCCCTCAAGGAAGAGAGGATGTTGATATCTGAACGAAGGGGCAGGGAAGTATATTACAGGCTGGATCACACCTATCTATCCAGGATGTTTTTATCTATGGCAAATGCAATAGAACAATGCTGTCCCCCTGAGTAAAATGATTATATAAACAACGGTTTTTTTTATGACTATATTTGCATAACTGTGCAAGAGATGCGGATAGAACAAAAAGTTTCTAAATAAAGGAGAATTGTTCATGAGTGAAAAAAATGAGGCGTACAAAGTAAGGGAAGAGGTTTCCAGAAATTATACCCAGGCCATAAAAAGCAGTTCTGGCTGCTGTGGTGGTGGGTCTTCATGCTGTGGCAGTTCTGTCGGCCAGGGATATACTGATGAGGAGATCCTCAATCTTCTGAGCGACCCCGAGCTGATATCCTTCGGCTGTGGTAATCCCATGGCTTATAGCGGTGTAAAGGAAGGAGATACAGTCCTGGATCTTGGTTCAGGTGCAGGTCTGGATCTTCTTCTTGCGGCTAAAAGAACAGGACCTTCAGGAAAGGTCATAGGAGTGGATATGACGGACGAAATGATAGCCACTGCCAACAGGATCATTGAAAGATCCGGGGTAAAAAATGTGGAGGTCCGCAAGGGGTACATTGAGGATATTCCTGTGGAATCGGGAACTGTCGACTGGGTTATCTCCAACTGTGTGATCAACCTCTCTCCGGAGAAGGAAAAGGTTTTTGATGAGATATACAGGGTCTTGAAGCGTGGTGGAAAGATGCTCATCTCAGATGTGGTAGCCAGACAACTGCCGGATTGGATAAAGAACAGCGAAGAACTTTATTCAAGCTGCATCGCCGGAGCTATAAGCGAAGAGGACTATGT
>CAZFJG010000127.1:0-4463 GCA_964519285.1 uncultured Synergistales bacterium
GAGGAGGTAATCTTGAGCGACAAACAGGATGGTAATTATGACAGGTAAAATTTTAGGAAGAATAAGTCTGAATATAGTATGGATTGTCATCGCAGTGGTTTTCTATTGGGTCTCTATTCCATATGCTGATGCAAAGACACTTGATCCGGTAGGACCCCACGTTTTCCCCCAGATAATGTCTGTAGTAATAATAGTATGCGCAGGCGGTAATCTACTAATGATGTTGCTGGCAGTTCTCAAACCCAAAGCAGTGGATGTAGATCTGAAAGAGGGGAAAGGAGAAGGCATCGATTTTGTCAGTATATTTAAAGTAGTTCTCGTAATCGCTGTTTCTGGCGCCTATATTTTTATCATGCAGTGGGCTGGATACCTGATTAGTACGATAATGCTTATTTCATCACTTATGTTGATCCAGGGAGATGTAGGATTGGGGAAAAACCTGATGATAAGTGTTAGTTTCTCGCTTTTCCTTTATATAGTTTTTTTGAAGTTCCTGAATATCCTTCTGCCAGCAGGAGTCCTGGAATATCTATTTGGCAATCAGGTATGATTTATATTTAAAGTGGAGAGGTTGAAGCCTTTATGGATTTAATGCAGAACATTGCTCTTGGTGCAAGTGTAGTTTTTACAGCCAATGGGTTGCTTGCAATTATAGCAGGTGTTATTGCAGGTACTATTGGAGGAGCTATTCCGGGTATTAACTCTTCGATGACCATGGCCATATTATTGCCGTTCACGTGGGGAATGGATCCAACTTCGGCTATACTTTTGTATGCAGGTATCTACTGTGGAGGACAGTATGGAGGTTCTATACCATCGATCCTTATCGGTACTCCTGGAACTCCTTCTTCAGCAGCTACCGTTATGGATGGATATCCACTTCACCTGAAAGGAAAAACAGGCCTGGCTCTTGGAATGTCTTTATATGCAAGTGTTACTGGTGGTCTTATTGCCAGTGTTGTCCTCATGATACTGGCAATTCCTCTTGCTAAAGTAGCTCTCGCTTTCGGTCCCCCAGAATATTTTGCACTTGCTCTGGTGGGTCTAACCCTTGTTGCATCCCTTTCTGCAGATGTATTCAAGGGATTGATAGCAGCTGCTATTGGGCTTCTCATAGCGACAATAGGACTTGATCCCTTTGCTGGTATGGTGAGGTTTGGCTTTGGTTCGGAACAGCTGATAGAAGGTTTTGAGCTTATACCTTTCTATATGGGTATTTTTGCGCTTAGCCAGGTTCTTTACATTATCTATAAAAGGATAGAACGTGTGCCAGTTGATCTTGGGGTGAGTTCCAAATACCCGTCATTCAGTGATTATAGGATCTGCCTGCCAATAATTGTAATGGGTTCCATAATCGGAATCTTTGTTGGAGCTATGCCTGGTGCAGGTGCATCCATTGCATGCTGGATAGGTTACAATGAAGCGAAGAGGTGGTCAAAGCACCCTGAGGATTTTGGAAACGGAGCATTAGATGGTGTAGCTGCTCCTGAAGCAACCAATAACGGTGTTACCGGTGGAGCAATGGTACCTCTTCTTTCGCTGGGAATACCAGGTTCAAATTCTACGGCTATTATGCTTGGAGTACTTATAATTCATGGTTTAAGGCCAGGTCCTATGTTATTTGTTACCAACCCTGAAGTCCCTTATTCGATCTTTGTTTCCCTATTTGTTGCAAACATCATAATGATATTTGTAGCGTTGTTTTTCATCAAGATACTTATAAGAATAGTAAATGTTCATTCGTCTATAATGAACGCCTGTATCCTGGCTATTGTGTTTATCGGTGCTTTTTCGGTCAACAACAGCGTTTTTGATATTTTTGCAGTTTTGATATTCGGAGTTTTGGGATTAATACTCAAAATTTACGACTATCCTGTTACAGCAACGGCCCTTGGTTTTGTTTTAGGTTACCTGGTTGAAAGCAATTTCCGCAGGTCTCTGACTGTTTCCGGAGGAGACTGGATGATCTTTTTAGAGAACCCTATTTCGCTTGTTTTGATAATTATTGCTGTTTTAAGCGTCGCATACTCTATTTATGCCAATTACTTCAAAGGGAAAAAGAGCTCAGCTTAGAAGTTAAACGGGTTTTAAATGGTATTTCCGTTTCAGGCCGATCAGTTTTTTGTTAAGTAACCTGAGGTTTTTTCAAAATGATCCCTGGAACTCAAAAAAACGACAGAAGACAGGGACGTCAGTTTTAAGGGGGCGTCCCTTTATCTTTACCGTAAAGCTGCAATTAAGTAATGAAGCAGGTAAAAATTTTTCAAAAATCAGGAGGAGAGAGTAGATATGGCTGATTATAAAATTGGTGTTCTTCAGGGTGATGATATAGGACTTGAAGTTGTACCCGTAGCAGTAGATGTGGTCAAGGCGGCAATAAATAAATGTAATGGTGTCAGAATAGACTGGATCGAACTTCCGGTTGGTTCTCCTTCTTACGAGGAAAGTGGAGAAACACTTCCACAAAAAACATACGATACATTATTTGATCTTGATGGCTGGATACTTGGTCCAATCGGACATATGGCCTATCCCAAAGATGATCCAAAGGCAATTAATCCCCATCCCATTCTTAGAAGGGATTTTGACCTCGTAAGCAACATAAGACCCACCAGGTCCTATGAGAATATCCCGAGCTTACATAATCAAGTAGATCTTGTCATAGTACGCGAGAACAATGAAGGATTTCAGCCGGACAGGAACATGTACATGGGAAAAGGTGAGTTTATGCCCACTCCCGACATGGCTCTTTCAGTCAGGGTCATAACTGAAAGAAACTCCAGAATGGTTGCCAGGTCAGCTTTTGAACTTGCCAGGCAGAGGGATGGGAAAAAGAAGGTCACTGCAATACACAAGAACACAGTTTTCAAGCTCACATGCGGTCTTTTCGTCGATACATGCAGGCAGGTTAGTGAAGAATATCCTGACATAGAATTCGAAACAGCTGTAGTAGATACCTTTGCAATGCATTTGCTTATGAGGCCCCAGAATTTTGATGTTGTGGTCACTACAAACATGTTCGGGGATATCCTATCAGACGAAGCTGCGGGACTTGTAGGAGGTCTCGGTATGGCTCCAGGTCTTTGTGTGGGGCCTAAATATGCTATGGCCCAGGCTACTCATGGCTCAGCTCCGGATATTGCAGGCAAACATATTGCAAATCCCTATGCTCTTGTAATGTCGGCGCAAATGCTGCTTTCATGGCTTGGAAACATGAAAAACGATACCGAGGCTGTAAAGGCTTCTCTTGACATTGCAAAAGCTGTTAAAAATGTACTTTCTGCCAAAGAGAGGGTTACTCCGGACCTTGGCGGGGATTCCTCCACTGAGGAAATGGGCGAGGCCATCTGTGACGCTATTAGTGATCAATAAAATTCTGAATTATTAACTTTGTCCAAAATAAAGATTTTCCTGAGTAGCAAATTCTTTAAAAAAGGACTGAATCCAATGAAAATATCAATTCCATACGGAAGGTCTTATATTGAAGCAGATGTTCCAAATCTGGTTACGTCACTGGAACCTCCCTATGTAGAGGAGTTGGATAATCCTGAAGAGGTTTTGAGAGAGAAGCTCGAAGATCCTATTGGAACACCTCCTCTGAGGTATCTTGCAAAAAATAAGGAAGATGCAGTAATAGTGATAAATGATATTACCCGGCCATGTCATTCCGAGATCTTAGTCCCTGGTATAGTAAAAGTTTTGAATGAATCAGGGATCAGTGATGAAAACATCAAACTGCTGGTTGCTACAGGAAATCACAGAGGTAATACAAAAGAGGAACTTGAAGGCATGGTTGGGGAGGATATTGTCAGAAGGATCAAGATCTATAACCATGATGACATGGACAGGGAAAGCCTTGAGTATCTCGGGACAACAGGAAGAGGCATTCCTGTATATATTAATCGGATCTTTGTAAATGCTTCACTGAAAATACTGACAGGAATTGTTTCTCCTCATCATTCGGCAGGTTTTGGAGGAGGGCGAAAAAGCGTACTTCCTGGAATTGCAGGTATTGACACAATACGTCCACATCATTCCTTCCCGATCAGGCCTTTTGAACCTTCAATGGGCTGGATCGATGGTAATCCAATGCATGAGGAATCACTTGCTGCGGCTAAGATGGCCAAAGTTGATTTTATCGTAAATGTAGTGAATAACATTCAGGAAAAAGTGGCAGGGATATTCGCAGGAGAATTGGACCAGACTCACAGGGCTGGGGTTGACCTTTGCAACAAGGTGCACCGTGCTAAAACACCAAGGAAAGCTGATGTCGTAATCACAAGTCCCGGTGGATTTCCAAGGGATTTCGACCTGCATCAGTCTCAGAAGGCTGTAGTACCTGCAGAAATGTGCTGCAAAAAAAGTGGGGTCATTATTCTTGTGACCCAGGCACCCGACGGAATAGGAAAGTTCGGAGGATGGTTGAAAAACGCCAGGGAACCCAGTGATGTTATAGAACGATT
>CAZFJG010000128.1:0-4364 GCA_964519285.1 uncultured Synergistales bacterium
TCCTATAGCTGAAAAAGCGACATATTTTCCTTTTTTGACATTCTCTTCACTGATTTCCTGCCACTTGCCATCCCACAGGGCCCATCCTGATAGCTCAAGAACCGAACTGAAGATTCTTTCCGCTGGGACCCGCTTTTTAATTTCCCCTTTGACCTCGGCAAGCTCTTTCGGGCTTACCTGGTTGGCCTTTGTGAGCACAACTATATGAGCACGGCCCAGGGACCTTGGAGATTCCCTGAGTATACCTGCCGGTGCGTAAAGACCATTTCCAAAGGGACTTGTGGCATCTACAAGTACAATGTCAACATCCCGTCCGAGCTTTCTGTGCTGGAATGCATCATCTGCTATGACCACTTCAACTTTTTCTCCGGCAAGTGCCGTTACATCACCAAGGCGGTCCTTTGAAACTGCAACAGGAATACCAGGAAGTCTCGACGACAAAAGGAGGGGTTCATCCCCGACAAGGGACCTTGTGGCGTTACCGTTCTTTATAATGACGGGAGTTTCAGTGTTTCCTCCGTATCCCCTGGAGATTATTCCTGTTTTGATGTTCAGTTCCTCCAGGTAGGAGGCAAGCATCTCTACAAAGGGAGTCTTGTTGGTCCCTCCAAAAGTTATGTTTCCCACGCTTATAACAGGTATCTCTGGTTCGTAGGAAGCCAGCATACCGTGATCGTAGCAGAAGTTGCGAAAACTTACCGCAGCTCTCGAGACAAGACCCAGGGGATATAAAAGAATCCAGGGGGTAAATCTCTTCTCTCCCCTTGCAAAATCAAGGTAACTTCTTATCAGGCTTCTCATGGTTCTCTCCAAACTGGAGCCTGTAGAGATGATAATAAAGTCCTTCCTTTGACATCAGGCTCTCGTGGTCTCCTACCTCTTCTACCCTGCCTTCGGACAGGACAACTATCCTGTCTGCTTCACGAATAGTGGTCAGCCTGTGGGCTATTATGAATGAAGTTCGTCCTTCCATGGCCTTTTTCATGGCCTTCTGGATCTGTTTTTCTACCTGTATATCCAGGGACGAGGTGGCCTCGTCCATTATAAGTATTCTCGGATCCCTGATAATGGCCCTCGCAATAGCGATCCTCTGTCTCTGCCCTCCGCTCAGGGTAACTCCTCTTTCTCCTATCTCCGTATTGTATTTGTGGGGCAAAGACTCTATGAACCGGTCAATTCCAGCTACTCTCGCAGCCTCCCGGATATCATCCATCCCGGCATCTTCCAGCCCGTAAGATATATTAAAAGCTATTGTGCCTTTCATTAGAACCGGGTCCTGTGGCACTATACCGATTTGCCTCCTGAGAGGAGCGAGTTTGAGGTTCCTGACGTCCTCTCCGTCGATCCTTACAGACCCCTTTACAGGATCGTAGAAACGGGGTATGAAATCCATAAGGGTAGATTTGCCGACACCTGTCGGACCGACAATAGCGACGTTCTCTCCCTCTCTGACTGAAAGATCTATTCCCTTCAGTACCCACTGGTCCTTTTCGTAGCTGAACCATACATCGTCGAACTCTACCTCTCCCTTTAATCTACCTGGAGATACTGCATTCTCTGGTTCCTTTACCTCCACGTCCGTATCAAGAAGGGAAAAGATCCTGTCACAGGAAGCCAGACCGTGCTGCATGCCGCTTATTATTCTTGTGTAGATCCTTATGGGCTGGACAAGAAAACCCAGATAACCGAGGAAGGCTATGAGTTCACCTGGTGTGGAGTTTCCTCTCACGACTTCCCTGCCCCCAACCCACAGGATAAAAGCAAGAGCCGATATAAGAACTACCTCTATGATCCCTGAGAGGGCAGCCTGTACCTGGGTCCTTTTCATCAGAGCCTTGAAATTAGCCTGGTTCTGCTCCCTGAACCTGTTGATTTCCTGCTTTTCAGTAGCAAAGGAAAGAACTATCCGAATTGCTGAAAGAGCTTCCTGGGCTATTGCGGATAACCTTGCGAGCTGTTCCTGTATATCGTGTCCCACTGTCCTCAGCTTCTTCGAAGCCCGGCTCAGAAGCAGAGCTACCAGGGGAAGAATTATGAAAGTCAGCAGTGTGAGCTTCCAGTTAAGGTATATCATGAAACCAAGCATGCCCAGAAAAGTAACACCCTGGACAATAAGGTCAACGAAAACGGTGGTTACCATGTTCTGCAGAATATTGGCATCGTTGGTTATCCTGGACATGAGTTCACCAACACGTTTTCCATATATGTACTTCAGGGACATGCTCTGAACGTGCTCATAGAGTCTCGCCCTCAGATCCATAACAACTTTCTGGCCCACCCAGTTCATGAGGTACTGTTGACCATATGATGCAATAGCCTTCAGAACGTAGATAAGCACAAGTCCGGAAGCGAGAAAGTTCAGTATGAACATGTTTTTCGAGATAAGGACGTCATCAACAATGTTTTTCAGCATCCAGGGAGGAACAACAGTACAGGCAGAAGAGACGATCATGCAGAAGAGTGCCGCTATAACTCTCGGCATGTATGGTTTCGCCTCTCCTAAAAGTCTTCTGTAAACTCCCGGATCAGTATTTTTTGACAATCAGATCAGCCTTTCCAGTATTTTACAAATGTTCAGAGAGGGATCTTTAGCCGATGTCTCGCTGACATTCAGAAGGTCCTCTCTCATTTTCTCCAGTCTCTGTGGGGCAGACAAAAGGGCAACTACCTCATCTGCGACCCTGCAGGGAGTTATATCTCCTCTGAGTTCCACCTGGACTTCCCTTCCGGCGATACGGTTTGGCCATCCCAGGTATCCCGTCCTTCTATCAGCTTTTCTAAGGTAATGCTCCTTCAGTATCCCTCCGATCAGGGGAAAAGAAAGGACTAAACCTTTGAGCCCGGGAACAGGGACGGACCTTAGAAAAGAAAATGGTAGCACAATGATCGTTGGGATTCCACAATGCATCAGTTCAATGTTGTTGGTACCAGGCGGAACAATTGCAAGGCCGCTGGTCTGAAAGAAATCTTTCTTCCTGTTCTTTGCCGGACAAAGACCAGCTTTTTCCCACATGACCACATCCCTTTCTTCTGAATAAAAGGGAAGAAGGGTCCTGATCTTAACCTTCGGCAATCTGTCCTTTATATTATTCCCCAGGGACTCCATAAAATGTCTGGCTTCTGGCAGATCAAAAGATCTGCTTCCCGGCAGAAAAAGAATATCGGTTATTTCTTTTTCTTTTTTATTTTCCAATGGTAAAGATAAAGTATCTGCAATACTGTCCCTTACAAGGTCTCCAACAACCTCGACTTTAAGGGGTCTTTCCCTTATCTTATCCGCCATGGATTCATAGGCTGTCATAATTGCACTGCATTTTTCCATTCCTTTTTTATATCCGTAGGAATAGCATAACAGCGGCGCTTTAGATAAGAAAGAAAGTATCCTTCCAAAAAAAAGATCTCCTCCCAGCTGTAGCACACCATTTACTTTCAGCCCTCTTAAATTCATGATGGTCCTTAAAGGTGAAAAAGGTCCGTGGACCTCGTCAACTTTGACCTCTGAGGCTATCTCTCTTTCTCTGCCGTTGGCAAACTGGCAGGGCAGAATGAAAAGGATCACATACAATCCCTTTTTTTTCAATTCACTGCAGGCAGGTTTTGCCCAGCCTGCTATTTCACCCGGACCGTTTACGAGAACTGCTACTCTTTTCATTCCACGGACAACTCCAGTACTGTCTCTGCCCAGAACTTGCCAGCTCCCCTTTTCCCCAGGTCTTCCCTGGCTTTTGCCAGCATCTCGTGAACATCTTTTCTGTAATCCTCGTCTTCAAAATATTTTCGTACGGACTCTGCGAGGTTGGCAGTTTTTGCCTTCCCCTGGAGGAACTCTGGATATATCTCCTGACCTGTGATGATATTTGGCATCGACACGAAAGGTGTCTTTACAAAGGTTCTGTAAACAAGCCAGGAAATAAAGGACCCCCGGTAGGCCACAGCCATAAATCTGTCCATCAGCATTGCCTCTACCGAAACAGTCCCGCTTGCTGCCACAGATGCGGAGGTACTGGCGATAAGTTCTATCCCATGCCCTTCGTAATATTCTTTTCCATTCAGCTTCCTTTTCATTTCTGCCTTTACACTTTCCGGCAGCCCCGGTGCAATTGAAAAAACTGGTCTCAGGTCCATCTTCTCAATTTCTTCTGCAAGATCAAGAAAAAGGGGGAAAAGCCGGGATATCTCGCTTTTTCTGCTTCCAGGCAGGATGGCAACCCGATTATCCGAGTTAATTTTCCTGAAATTATTCGTTGAATATTCGCTGCGGTCCACCTCGTCAAGAAGAGGATGCCCCATCCAGGCGGACTCTGCTTTATTCTGCAGAAGAAATTCGTGTTCAAACCTGAAAAGGGGCAGGCAGATATCGCACA
>CAZFJG010000129.1:0-4330 GCA_964519285.1 uncultured Synergistales bacterium
TCATAAGTATGCCCGCGATATATATGACATATCTTGCAAGTCTTGGCCTGGTAGATATATATATACCGATGGGTACACTGAAAATGATCGAACATGGGATACTTATGAATACGATTAACAAGTGGCGTACAAGCTCAGCTATCATACGTCCATGATAGTATTGCAGAAAAAGCCCGATATTAATGTTCTCACCTCCAATAGCAGTAAACAGGTCCAACAAGCTGCATCTATCCGGCCCCTTAACTGTTTCCTTGCTTAATGTAATTGATGTGTGTGTTCGAAAAGATTCTCAATAAAACAAAGAATGTACAAAAGTACAATGTGAAACTGGTCTCTATAAAAAGACAGAAAAATGAAAGGACCTCGGATAGTCGAACCTGCTAAAAGATTCAGGTTACGTTCAAAAAAGAAACTCACACAAAATTAACTAACAGTTCATCATAACATAAACGCCGACAAAAAACAAGAATATTGTATACAAGCAATACCAAACAAGTGTTTATATTTTACCATATTATTTCAAAACCTGTCTAAATAAGTAGATAAAACAAAAAAAAGAAGCAATAAAAGCAATAACAAATATGGTCAGTATCTTTATACTCTATTTTTCGGGAGGTTTTATATTTTCCATGTGGTAATATATTTTAAATGGAAAAATTGCATAACTACTTAATTCGCGGGGAGGAATAACTATTGATAAAAGTAGTTTCCAGAGCAGAGGTCAAATTCTCAAAACTTGGGGAATACACGGAAATGGCATTAAAACTTGCAGAAGATACGAAAAAAGAGGAAGGCTGCATATCCTACGATCTTTACAGAAACAGGGATAAGGAAAATGTCCTGACCTTTATAGAAGAATGGGAGAACATGGATTCCCTGGAAAAACATTTCAATACATCTCATTTCAAAAAATATGTACCTCTTTTAAAAGAAATGAGAGATGCAAGCCAGCTTGATATCTACGAGCCAGTAAAATAAATTATGGCAGTAGCACGAGACAGTAGAAAAAAGCTCCGGAACTATCACTTTCCCGGGGCTTTTTCTGACTGCCGGTGGTGTAATATCTTTTCTGTTGCCTTAAGGCCGCTTCCTGAGAGAATAGCCATTACAGTGGCAGATTCTTTCACCGTTCCATCCGTGAGGATGGTATCCAGGGCTGCTCCAACAACGGCGCTGGTGGGTTCAACATAGAACCCTGCACAAGCCAGGTCATAAAGAGAGCTCCACACCTGGGAATCATCCACTGTGACAAACTTTCCTCCACTCTCTTTCACATTGCCAATAACAACATCACCTTTTACCGGATCGGCAGAGCTAATCCCCTCTGCAGCGGTTTCCTGCTTTTTTATGGCAAAAGGCCGGTTGAGTCCTTCTTTCCAGGCCTTGAACAGCGGAGCGCATCTCGATGACTGAACTGCTATCAACGAAGGAATATCCTTTATCCTCCCCGCCCTTTTCAGTTCAGAAAAACCCTGAAAAAGTCCCATTACAAGGCTCCCCTGGCCCACCGGTACCACTATGTGGTCAGGAAGAAAATCCCCGATCTGTTCGTGTATTTCATAGGCAAGGGATTTTATTCCGTGTACAAAATAGGGGCTCCAGTTATGACTTGCATAATAACGGGAACTCGAAGCCTCTTCCGCAACTCTTGTAGTATCCTCCCTCGAACCTTTTATCCGTTTAAGTTTTGCTCCGTACATCTCGATCTGTACGCATTTACCGGGAGATGTATATTCCGGAACGAAGATCTCGCAACAAATGCCTGCTCTTGAACAGTAGGCCGCCATGGAAGCCCCCGCATTTCCAGAAGAATCCTCCACCAGGTGGTCCACGCCAAGTTCTTTCAACTTGCTTACAAGCAGAGAAATGCCCCTGTCCTTGTATGATCCGGTTGGACAAAGGTAATCCAGCTTGAACAGGACATTCCGGTTCCTCCATTTCTGGGAGACCACAGGGGTCAGGCCTTCACCCATGGAGACTATATTACGGTCTTCAGCTACAGGTAAGATCTCCCTGTAGCGCCACTGCGAAAAGGAGCGAGAATCCAACGATCCCGGTAAAGAAACTGGATCCTCTTCCTCAAGGACCAGATAACCTCCACAGGGACATCTCCAGAGCAGGGATGACTCGTTATACTCTTTTGAACATGCTGAGCACTTTAGCATTTAACCGAACACCTCCCTGTTGTTATTCCGATCCTGCTTCCGCCACAAGGTCCATTTCTACATCAAGTCCGAAATGGATATCTATACCGCTCAGGACTGTACGGGCAGGTGGCCTCTCTTTAGCGAAATAGCGGGAATATACCTCATTTACCTCATCCCAGTACTTTACGTCCCTGAGATAGACTGTTACCTTACCCACCTTCTCCATTGAACTACCGCTGTCCTCGAGGAGTACCTTCAGATTCTCAAGTATCCTTTCCGCCTGTTTCCCGGCACTACCCCTGACAAAATCTCCCGTATCAGGGTCAACAGGAAGCTGACCTGCGGAAAAAAGTAGATCTCCCATAACTATTGCCTGGGAATAGGCACCCCTTGGTGCAGGCACCTTTTTGGAGTGGATCCTTCGAATTTCCATTGTTAATTTCCCTCCAATAAAAGACATCTTTTGCCCAGTATTTTTTTATTATAATATAAAAATCTGCCCATTATAACAATTAGAGAAGGCCCCGGTGTCAAAACCGGGACCTTAATGAATACAATATTTTCCGTATATATAAAAGACCAGAACAAAGCTCCAGTCTCTTACTGAACTAATCCCTTGGATCGAAGGGGACAGGATCTTCTTCGTTCCCTTCTTTATCCTCGGAATCTTCTTCTCCATCCTCTCCGTTTGCGCCTGAATTTTTAAGCACAGGGTCCATATCATTTTTAGAAAAAACATTCATTAATAATCCCATTCCCTCTATATTGCTACAGAAAATGGCCATCCTTTCAGGATCCGGAGAGTAATTATGTTCAATCCTTCTGTTCATGATCAAAAACCTCCTGCTGCCATTTTTAAAGGCATCCCGGGTCTTGAGCGGGATGCCTTTAAATACAGGATAAACTTCCTGGCAACCCGGCTATCGCCTCTTTTTAGAGAGGACCCGTGGCTTTGCGTCACCACCTCACGATGGTTTTGCCTTTATTTTTTTTTGAATTATTATCTGCTGTTTTCTATTTTAGATAATATCATTTCTGAAATACTGCGACAGGGACCAGGAAGTCATTACAGGCGAGACCTTACGCACAAAATGACCGGGACTTTTCGTTCAAGTAATATAGGCCTGAAGAACTATATGCTTCAGGCAGAGGAAGGGGTATATTTTACATACCATATTAATAAAGAGAGAAAGTTCTGTGGTATCTCCATAAGGGAGGCCTTTAATTTGAAGAGAAAATTTGATCCCGGAATTAGGATAATAAAATACATTAATTACAGTAAAAACTTTTATGCCATCATAGCCCTTTTTGCAGGCTTCGCCGGCATGTTTGGAACTTTCAGTTTTGATCCTCGCCTTTGGCCTCTCATGATCTTCGGTTTTTACGCAGCAGTTATTCTTTTTCAATACCCGGGTATTTATATCTACTACACCTCGAGAAAATTCATGTTGTGGTGGGGCCCCTTTTTCCCGCTAATAAGAAAAAAAAGCGACTTTTCACAGATCCGGCAGATCCAGTTGGAATACAGGATTTCCCAAAGTCCCCTTCCCGGTTTTGTTTTACAGATGTGGCACATAAATATTCTCTACAGCAATAATAAATACTCTTTCTTCAACGCAATGACAAATAAGGAAAAGGCTCAGGAACTGGCACGTTCCCTTGCCTCGGATCTTGGTACCGGATCATACACCAGGGAATACAAAGACCAGAAGGTGATCAAAAAGACCAAAAAAGGTTTTTTCAGAAAAACAGGATAGTTTTGGTAACCCGTGCCGGCAGCAATGACCAGGTATTTCTATTATAGATATCAAATAAGGGTAATTATGCTGTTTCTTCCCTTTCTTTTTGCAATATAAAGAGCTTCATCTGCCCTTGTTACAAGTAAGTCCATGTCATCCGTGGGTTTACAGGAAGTTATTCCCAGGGTGATGGTAACTTTAAAGGGGATATTGAAATCACTTTTTTCCACTGTTTTTCTGAGATCCTCCGCAAGAAGGGAAGCGCTTTTTACATCACCTATAACAACTATGATGAACTCGTCACCTCCCCACCGACCTATTCTGTCGGTGCGTCTTACCCTTGATCGAAGTATTTCCGCAAACTGTTCAAGTACACGATCACCCACCTGGTGCCCAAATCTGTCGTTAACATCCTTGAAATAATCAATATCCATCATTATCAGG
>CAZFJG010000130.1:0-4294 GCA_964519285.1 uncultured Synergistales bacterium
TAATGGGGTATTAAAAAACCGCCCCGATTTCCTTAACCGGGACGGCAGGGTTTTGCAGGTTTTCTAAATTCCAAAGGCTTCCTTCAGAACCTTTTTAGTGTTGTCTTTATTCATTCCTGAATAGGTCTTTTCCCTGAACATGAAAACTACCGGATCGTCACATTTTCCAAGACATTCAGTGGTTTGTATATCCACCTTTTCCAAAAGACCCAGTTCCTGCAATATTGAATTTATCTCAGGTATAAAATTACGGCTGCAAGGTCCACATACCATAATATTATCACCTACATCGGATGCATTTGCGCTACTTGCCAGAAAGGTCAGGGCTATCGCGCTTGCGAGAAATAAAACCAGTAATATATGTCCTGTCATATCTATCACCCCTTATAATTTTAATTACGTTAAAAAGAAGTAGCCTGAGTTGTTATCCCGATGTGGGAGCAGGTATTTTTACGTATAAAGTTCTGGAGATTTCGAATATAGTTAATAGATTCTAACTATATGTTAAAGATATTATACATTCTTTTCGGTTTTTGTGCAAAGTTTGGTATAATGATTTATGTTTATTTAATCTTGACAAGGGAGCTGTAAGTGGTAATCTTTGAATAAAATGTTTGAAAACTCTAACAAGGATGGTTTCCTATGGCTATGTCTGACAGAATTGAAGATTACCTGGAAGAAATATTTTCACTCGAAGTAAGCGGAGAAAAACCTACAGTAACGGCACTTGCTAAAAAACTGGATGTATCAAAAGCTTCAGTGGTGTCAGCCCTTAAGCGCCTTTGCTCGGAGGAGTTTCTCGAACAGGAGAAATACTGTTCACCCTGTCTCACGGACAGCGGAAGAGAGAAGGCCTTGAAGATCTTTCGGAGGCATCAGCATCTTTCCTTTCTTCTCAGGGAAGTAGTAGGCATAAAACCTGCAGTTTCGGAGGAGATTGCCTGTGCAATGGAACATGCCCTCGATAATGAAAGTGAAAAAAGGCTTGCGGCATTTATAGATTTTTACAGCGAGGCAAAAAAAGGTAAATGTGAATGGATAGACAGATTAACGGAAGGTCTTGGAAAACCCCAGGATCTTGTTATACCCATGATAATGCTGCCTCCGGGTAAAGAGGGCAGAGTAGTCAGGATAACAGCTCCGGAACTTTTGCGAAAAAGACTGGAGGATTCCGGCTTTGTCTGCGGAGCTTCTTTTATCATTCGCTCCTGTGATATGGAAGAGGATATAATTGAAATAGAGCTCGAGGGCAGAGATACCGTTATTTCCATGAAGGAGGCAATGTCGGTCTGGGTTCTTCCGGAAGAGGGCGATTAAAAAAGTAGTATGAGAGTGGGGTCTTTCGATCCCTGTTTTCAAGGAGGGATGTCAAGTGCAGGTTGCAATTGTTGGAACAGGTGGAATTGGAGGATATTTCGGAGGTCTTCTTGCCCGGAAATATGCGGGAACAGGAGACGATAAAGTTTTCTTTATTTCAAGAGGACATCAACTGGAGAGGATCCTCGAAAAAGGACTCAAGGTAATATCGAGTGATGGAAAATTCAAGGTCAATCCTGACAAGGCAGTAGATGATCCGTCTTCCCTGGGCTTTCTGGACCTGGTCATCTTTGCGGTAAAAAGCTATGACCTCGAAGCAGCAGCAGAGATGCTTCAGGACAACATAAGTGATTTCACAACAGTTATTACCCTTCTGAACGGAGTAAATAACGCTGAGGTCCTGTCGGAGATACTGCCGGAATGCAAATTATGCAACGGATGTGTCTACATCTCCGCAAAGATCGAGGAACCTGGAATTATTCGACACGTTGGAGGTCCGGCAAAGATCTTCTTCGGTCCTGTAAAGGGTTCTGCAAAAGAGCTTGAGGATGTGGAAAAATTCCTTACTGACGCAGATATAAAGGCGGAGCTCACTGACGACATCGATGTAGAGGTGTGGAGAAAGTTCATGTTCATGAGTCCCTTTGCAGGAGTAACCACCCTTCGGGATCAGACCTTCGGAGAGGTTCTGAAGGACGAAGAAAGCATGGAGCTGCTTAAGGGCATGATGACAGAGCTTGAGCAGCTTGCCAGAAAAAAGGGCGTAGATCTTCCAGAGGATATAGTGGAAAGATCAGTGGAGACAGGTCACGGTTTCCCTCCTGCAACAAAGGCGTCAATGCAGCTGGACTTTGAACTTGGCAAACGAAGTGAGCTTGATACCTTTGTCGGTTACGTCGTGAAGGAAGGAAGGGAAAATGGTCTTTCCTTCCCAAATTACGAGCTGGTATACAGCGAACTTTCTGCCAGGGAGTAGCAAAATAATCTCAAAAGGATTGAAAGGGCCGGATATTTACCTATCCGGCCCTTTTTCACAGGGAGTTACGATTTCAAATTCAGAGTCGGTAGCTCCCTTTTCCCATATTTTGGACAGGCTCCACTTTAATTTCCTCAAGCCTGAAGCACTTTCCTGGAAGTCAGGACATCTTCAGATAATTTCCTTCCTGTTCAGTCAGGTGAAAACTACATGACCACTGTTGTAATTTCACAAAAAAGAAGGGTTTGTAAAAACTTTAAAATATTGGGTAAAAGTGATCTGAAATAAAATATTTGACAGCGTAACCTATTGTTTCTACAATGCTTCTTAATATTCTGTCAATTGTGCAGCAGCAGGGGTACAGTGCCAATAGAGGTTCTCCTTCTGCAAGTGCAGATTTGAACACCGGGGACAGTGATCTGAATCCCGGTTTTTTAAATATTTCAAAATTTGGAGGTTTTGCAGATGACAATGCAGTTCGCGGATCGAATGGAACTTTTTAAACACTCGGATATTCAGGAGATATTAAAGGTTACAGCCCAGCCCGATATTATCTCTTTCGGAGGCGGACTGCCGGCTCCAGAGCTTTTCCCCGTGGAAAAGATGAAAGAAGCCAGTTGCAGGGTCCTTGATGAGCACGGAGCACAGGCCCTTCAGTATTTTAAAACGGAAGGTCTTCCTTCCCTGAGAGAGAAGATCGCGGAAAGGTCAAATCGCAGGCTCGGGACATTCCTGAAGCCTGAAAACGTGATCATCGTGACAGGTTCCCAGCAGGCTCTTGACCTTTCGGGCAAATTTTTCCTTAACAAGGATGACGTCGTTCTCTGTGAAAGCCCTACTTACCTTGGAGCTGTGGACGCGCTCAAGGTCTTCCAGCCCCGTTTTGTCCAGGTCGAAACAGATGATAAGGGCATGGTTGTAAGTGACCTCGAGAAAAAACTCCAGGAGGAGTCCAGGGTCCGTCTTATATATGTGACTCCGGATTTCCAGAATCCTACAGGTACTACCTGGCCAGAGGAAAGACGCAAAGCTTTCATGGACGTGGTTAACAGGTACTCTGTGCCAGTTCTCGAGGACAACCCTTACGGAGAACTTCGCTTCGAAGGTTCCACCCCACCGGCCCTCAAGTCCTACGATATCAGGGGAAATGTTCTCATGCTCGGTTCCTTCTCAAAGGTTCTTTCTCCGGGAATGAGAGTAGCCTGGATAAGCGGAGAAGAGGAGCTCCTTGAGAAGTTCGTTTTTCTCAAGCAGGCCTCGGATATCAACACTGCCACCAAAAACCAGCTTGAGATAGATACATTCCTGGACATGTTCGACCTCGATGAACACATAGCGGAGCTCATAAAGGTCTACGGACACAGAAAGGATGTAATGATCAGCGCCATGGAGCAGTTTTTCCCGGATTCGGTCAGATTTACCAGACCCGAAGGGGGGCTCTTTACCTGGGCCATTCTGCCGGAAGGCATAGACGCAAGGGATCTTCTTGCAAAAGCAGTAGAGAAAAAAGTAGCCTTTGTGCCCGGAGGAGCCTTTTATCCCAATGGAGGCTTCCCGAATACACTGAGGCTTAACTACTCGAATATGCCTCCAGAGAGAATACGTGAAGGGATCAAGGTTCTTGGAGAGGTAATGGCTGAATACCTCGAAAAGGAGATGCCCGCCATGTAAGGCAACATCCGGATAAGAGATCTATCGCAAAAATAACAGGGGTGCAGGGTTCCTGCTTTATTCTTTGAGGCAGGGTAGCTGCACCCCTTTTTGTTGGGGAAAATCTTCCTAAATAGTCAGTACCTTTCTTCCCTCTTTCAGGTATTCAGTAAGGGGTTCTCCCATGTAGATAACTTCAATACCCATATTTTCAAGTTTTTCAGTGACTCCAAGGTTATCAGCACACTTTCTGCAGGCCTTTACCTTGACACCCTCTTCCTGCATTTTGGGGATGAACAGCTGGAGTTCCTCGTCGATGCTCAAAATTTTAGCCGAAGGTCCCCAGACAAC
>CAZFJG010000131.1:0-4088 GCA_964519285.1 uncultured Synergistales bacterium
TGAACTTTTTCGGAAAGAAAAAAATTGCAAAACTTGCAGTTACAGTGCTGCTTATTGTTGGAGCTGGGTCAATGCTGGCTGCCAATGCGGGAGATTTTTCCGACCTTTCATCGGTAACTCCCTTTGAACCAAGGTCTTTGTGGCTTATGAAACAGGCAAAGGCAATTATAGAGACATATCATGTCGATTCTGACATTGCTGAAGTGACCGAAGAAAAACTGGTTCATGGTGCCCTCAAAGGTATGGTTCAGGCCTGGAATGACCCCTACACCAGGTTTGTGGACCCTCAGGCCCTTAGAGACGAGGAAATTGACATGAAAGGTGAATACGGCGGGCTTGGAATGTACGTTGGACAGAGAGACGGCATGGTCCTGGTTATCAGCCCCATAGAGGATACACCTGCCGACAGGGCAGGATTGAAGCCTCAGGACCAGATCGTGAAGGTCAACGATGAAGTGGTCATTGGCTGGGATACTCATGATGTAGTAAAAAAGCTGAGGGGTAAGCCTGGTTCAGAGATCACCATTTCCGTTCGCAGAGAAGGTGAGGATAAGCTCCTTGATTTCACTCTCGCGAGAGAGATCATAAAACTGAGATCTGTCAGGTTTGAAATGCTGCCTGAAAAGACAGGCTACTTAAGGATCACCCAGTTCAAACAGGATACAGCACGGGACGTAAGAACGGCCCTGAAGGACTTGAAAAAAGACGGTGCAAAGGGAGTAGTACTCGACCTGAGAAATAACGGTGGAGGCCTTCTGAATTCGGCAGTGGAGGTTTCGGATCTTTTCCTTGACGAAGGGCTTGTAGTTTCCATGAAAGGTCGGGTGGAAAGAGCAAACGACAGGTTGTATTCCAACAGTGAAACCTGTTGTGACCTTCCCATGACAGTGCTTATTAACGAGGGAAGCGCAAGTGCTTCTGAGATCGTTGCCGGTGCTCTCAAAGATAGGGACAGGGCTACCGTGGTAGGGATGAAGAGTTTTGGAAAGGGTTCTGTTCAGACCCTCTTCAACCTGCCTGATGGTTCCGGAGTATACGTAACCATAGCGAGATACCACACACCTGCAGGAACAGTTATAGATCATGTTGGTCTGGAACCTGACGTAGAGGTTGAAGGTGAGATAACCAAGGATCACGACGAGGACAAACAACTACAGCGTGCTGTGGAGGAACTGAAGAAGATTATTAAAAGTGAGATAATCGGTCCGGAGGATTATCCAAAGGCTGGGTAGGATTCAAAAGCCCAAAAAGAAGGTCTGTTTTTAACGACATGAGAAAAAAAGCAATATGGCTTCTGACAGGACTGGTCCTTATATTTGGAGCGTTTTCAGGGATATTCTCTCTTTTCCTGCATGGAGATTTTCTGAAAAAGGAGCCGAGCCTCCTCATAAACGGATCAGAACCTGATCTATCTGTTTTCTGCTGCCTATCCGCAGATGTGTTTCCATTTCCGCAAAGGACCTTTGTGACTTTATCTCCGGATCTTTTCCTGAGTGAAGAGGATATCCAGTCAAAGGATATGGATATTTCCTCTCCGTCTCAGGAGTTGATTTCCGTAAGCTCCAAAGATAACGCTGTTCCGTCAGGGAAAGAGGGGAATGTTCCACTTATTGCCATCGTTATAGATGATTTTGGATATTCTTCTTCGATGGCCGAGGAGATAGCCGGTCTTTCTATACCTGTTACGTGGGCTATTATTCCCTATATAAGAGGTACAGACAGGGCTGTAAATATGGCAGAGAGCAACAACGTTCCCTATCTTGTACATCTTCCCATGCAGGCCTTTATTGACGAAAGAGGAGGGCCTTATCTCATTGGCGAAGGAATGAGTTCCGGAGATATCCAGGAACAGGTAGCCCGTATAATGAAAGATTTTCCGGGAGCCGTAGGCATAAACAATCACAGGGGATCAAAGGCGACCTCGGACAGGGACATAATGGAGGCTTTCATGTCAGGATTGACCGGAAGGGGTTTGATATTCCTTGACAGCAGGACCTCCGGAAGCTCTGTCGCGTATGATGTTGCAAGGGAAAAGAAAATTCCTGCCCTGGTCAACAATATTTTTCTCGATAATTCAAAAGATCCCGAAGAGATAGCTTCAGTTTTTGGGAAAGCCCTGAAAAGAGCCAGAAAAGAGGGAAGGCTGGTCGCAATTTGCCATGTCAGACCCGGAACTCTCAAATTTCTAAAAGATCTTTGCACAAAAGATATTGATGGAGTAGAATTTGTGACTGTTCCAGAGATGCTCAAGGCCCGAAAGGGCAGATAAGGAGGTTTTCGGCCTTGAAAGGTACAGTAAAGGCAATAATTGGTGCCCAGTGGGGCGATGAAGGAAAAGGCAGGGTAGTTGATTTTCTCGGCAGGGACGTAGATGTTTTTGCGAGGTACCAGGGAGGTGCCAACGCTGGACACACCGTAATAGTGGACGGGGAGAAATACGTGTTTCACCTTCTGCCCTCCGGAATGCTCTATCCCTCAAGGATATGTGTAATAGGAAACGGTGTAGTCATCGATCCTGACCAGCTTATAAAGGAATTCAGGGAGCTTCAGGAACAGGGCAAGGATCGGGCGAGACTTGTTGTCAGTGAGAATGCACATGTTGTTATGCCCTATCATAAAATGCTCGACAGGGCTGGAGAGGAATTCCGTGGACAGAACCGTAAGATTGGAACGACAGGACGGGGTATAGGACCCTGTTACGTTGACAAGTATAACCGAACAGGAATTCGAATGGCCGACCTGCTCGATGCCGATTCCCTCAGGGACAAGATCACGGATAATCTCGATCTTAAGAACCTTCAGCTTTCACGGGTTTTCAACCAGGAGCCAGTACCTTTTGACGAGATCTACAACACTGCTCTTGAATGGGGCAAGATCCTTGAGCCATATATTGGTGATGTTGCAGGGATACTCTACGATCAGATGGAAGCAGGTAAATCCCTTCTCCTGGAGGGAGCCCAGGGGACTCTTCTCGACATAGATTTCGGAACCTATCCCTTTGTAACAAGTTCGAACCCCCTTTCGGGAGGAGCTCCAGTTGGACTTGGAATTCCTCCGACTTGCATCTCCGAGGTAACAGGTGTGGTAAAGGCCTATTGCACAAGAGTAGGAGAGGGGCCTTTCCCCACAGAGGATACCGGGGCAGTTGGCGAGTCATTAAGGGACAAGGGCGGAGAATACGGCGCTACTACAGGACGGCCGAGAAGATGTGGCTGGCTGGATCTTGTTGCCCTTAAATATTCGGTAAGACTGAATGGTCTGACCATGCTGGCTGTTACCAAGCTTGATGTCCTTACGGGCCTTGAAAAGATAAAGGTCTGCACCGGATACGAAGCGGAAGGCAAAATTTCTGAAAGATTTACAGGCAGGGCCGAAACTCTTGAAAAAGTCGTACCTCAATATGTAGAACTTGAAGGCTGGCAGGAAGATCTGAGCCACTGCAAATCCTTTGACGAACTTCCCCTGGCTGCTCAAAAATATGTCAGTTACATTGAAGAATTCTCCGGCGTTAAAACAGGGTTGATCGGAGTAGGGCCGGGAAGGGACCAGACAATAGTAAAGTAAAACAAATCAAAAGGGCTGCCTCTAAGGCAGCCCTTGTTTATTTCTGGTGGGCGACACAGGTTTCGAACCTGTGACCTCTTCCGTGTGAAGGAAGCGCTCTTCCCCTGAGCTAGTCACCCGTCGACGTCGGGTATTATATAGTCCAGAAAAATTATTTGCAAGCACTACCAGTTCTGAAGTTTTAAAAACCATAACTATTTAAATAGTTTTCAGATAATGAATTCTTTTTATGCATGTTGTATAATGTGTGCGTGAGAGAGGTGTTAAAGTGACGGATTATTCAGTTCTTGGCAATGTAATGGATTTTTGGTCATACTGGGGTTTTGAGCCCTGGGAATATGATGGAATGAAGGGTGTTTCCAGGAAGGTCACTTTTGTAAAGGACAGTCTTATGGGTGTAGTTGCAAAATATTATGCTTATGATTACATTGTATGGGTACATCAAGGACAGAAAGATGCTGATCATGTGTACAAAGACTGGAAACCTGAAAAAGAAACAATGATGCACAGATTTATTTTTGTGG
>CAZFJG010000132.1:0-4042 GCA_964519285.1 uncultured Synergistales bacterium
GCAGGGGGGCATTCTACAGAACTGACTATCCGGAGATAGATGACAGTTTCAGGGGTAACTTTTTTTTGAAGAAAGATCCCAGTGGAAAAATGGAGTGTACTTTCAGAAAATCTGAATGATCTTCCAGTTATTGGAGGAGTTTATCTATAGGGCTCAGGAAATGAAGAATACCAGTAAAAAGGGGAGTTTTAGGGTATGCATAACTGTAAGGGTGAAGTATTGTCCGTGAATATAGGGACTGAAAAAGGAAAGAAAAAAAATCCGGTGTTAAAGACCAGAGCGATAGAAAATTATGGGCTTGCTGAAGATGCCCATTCTGGTGCAGAGAAAAGGCAGGTTAGCCTACTTGCCGTTGAAAGTTTTGAAAAAATAAGGGAGAAAGGTCTGGATGTCAGTTTCGGGGATTTCGCAGAGAACCTTACCACCAGAGGCATGGACCTCCCTGCACTGCCAATAGGGACCAAAATCAGGATAGGAAGTGATGTAATACTTGAGATATCCCAGATCGGAAAGGTATGTCACGACAGATGCCATATCTACCACACTGTTGGAGACTGTGTAATGCCCAGAGAAGGCATTTTCGGGATTGTTATCAAAGGTGGCGAGATATTACCTGGAGACAGCATCTGCAGGTTAGAAGATTAGCAGCTACAAAACAGACAAACCAGGGAAATCATGGAATAAATTATCTGGCCTTACAGCCGTATCTGTTGTGACCCTGTGATCAGACCGAAAGGGTGTTTATATGGAGACTCTTATCAATGGGTACCGAAAATTTCTGAAAAATGCAGACCGTGATATTTATAAAAAACTTGCAAATGAACAAAAACCTCATACTTTTGTCATATCCTGTTCGGACAGCCGGATAATTCCTGAGGAGATCTTTTCTGCAGGTCCTGGAGAGCTTTTTGTTCTGAGAAATGTGGGAAATGTCGCAAAGTTAAATGACCCCGCGATTGTTTCTGCAATTGAGTATGCACTGCTGCATCTTGAGGTGAGGAATGTTGTGATCCTCTCTCACTCCGACTGCGGAGCTGTCAAGGCACTGGCTATCAGAGAAGAGGTTGATTCTGA
Source organism: uncultured Synergistales bacterium (assembly GCA_964519285.1). Taxonomy (GTDB): domain Bacteria; phylum Synergistota; class Synergistia; order Synergistales; family JAFGMB01; genus CAZFJG01. The sequence continues at coordinate 1,075 of CAZFJG010000132.1, forward strand.
CGGGTTGAGGGAATGGTTCCGTGATGAAGAATATAAAGGACATGAGATCGAGGAAGCTGTCAAATTCCACGGCCAAAGGCAGTACGAAAGGTTTCTGGAAATGCCAGTTGTGAGGGATGTACAGAAGAAAAGGGAGTTGAATATTGACCTGTTTTACTTTGAGATTCCCTCTCTTCAGCTTGAAATATTCACAGGTGACAAATGGCAGAAATACGTATAATTAGGTATGACTTACAGTTTGAATTGTAATATTATTATAAATGTAAGATTGCCAGATGGACCTTTTCGAGTAGAAGGTCCATAGCTTTTTGAGAATGGAGAGATGTTAATGAGAAAGGCAGTTTTATCGACATTACTGGTTTTGCTTGTATTAGGCCTTTTCACTGTAACCGGTTTTGCTCAGGAAACGAAGGATATAACAGTAAAGGCTGACGAAGAGGCAGTTGAGGTGATGAGGGAAAAGGGATCTGATCTGTACGTCAATATGGGTATTTACAGGGGTTACTGAGGAGAGCCTATAAGTGCTCTCGTGGAGAGCGACAATCGAAGAACTGATTTTGAGTATTTCCCGGTAGAGATTGAGGAAATGACCCTCTATGTGCCTGAATTCCTTGTTTTTAACGATAACACAATGGTTATCGAGAAAGAGGATTTCAGAGGAGAATCATACGTATTAGTTAATAACTGGAAATCTGTGGAAGGCCCGTACAAGGGGACAAGTGATTGAGAACGAATATTCCAGTGGTATAAATAAAAAAGCAGCCTGAAAAGTTCAGGCTGCTTTTTTTAAGTTTATGTTTTGCTAATTATATTACTGCTGTGTAATGGTAAAATATCAAAAAAGAGAGTAGCTTAGTCTGCATTGTAACGTTGCTCCACCTGTATGACCATAGTAGAATCCATGTCGTTTTTTAAAAGAGGTATGTGCAGTTCGTAAACAATTATTAAACAAGTAGGTGTGATATATGTTCTCTCTTTCAGAAAGATTCAAAGATTCTTTCCCTGAAGCAAAAATTGGATTTCTTGCAGTAAAAGATATCAACCTTTCTTCAAGCTCTTCAGATCTGATGCTGGAAATGCAAAAGAGTCTGGAAGATCAGCTGAAGCAGAAATTCAGTGAGTGTACTAAAAAGGATCTAAAGGAATTAGAGGAGATTCGGGCATATTCGGATCATTACAAAAAATTCAAAAAAACATATCACGTATTACTGCAGCTTGAGTCTGTAGCATTGAAAGGAAAGGAACTCTTCAGGGGCAATGTTTTTGTTCAGATAATGCTGATGTCAGAACTGAAAAATCTTCTTCTTACATCGGTACATGATCTTGAAAAAACGGGACTTCCCATTCTTGTGGAAAGAGCGGATGGTTCGGAAACATATGAAGGAATTGACGGAACTATCAGGACACTCAAGGAAAATGATATGTTCATGAAGGACAGTGAAGGAATAATCTCAAGCGTAATATATGGCCCGGATAAGAGAACAATGGTGGATGACAATACGAAAGCAGCTCTCTTCGCAGTTTATGCTCCTGCAGGGATCGGGGAAGAGAAAGTCTGGACCCATCTTGAAGATATACGGCAGTACATTCTGGAAGTATCACCTGACGCTCATTCTTCAGATATAAAAGTGCTTTAAATTCCTGACAGGGAAGAAAAATTTCCCGGTTAGTTTATAAAAGAGAGCTATTGCTAATATATTTTTCAGGTTCTTGCTTGCTCTATAGAATTAAGCGGCAGCGTGACTCTTTAACAGGATTCTCAATAATAATGATAGTAAAAATATCCTTTTAATTTCCAAAGCGGAGGTTGAACATGTCAGAATTTGCAAAACGCATGAAGACAATGGAAAAATCTGCAGGTATTATACGCGGTCTTTTTGGTGCTATGAACGATCCAGAGATCATTTCATTTTCAGGAGGCGCTCCTGCCAGGGAGGCCCTGCCTGTCGATATTGTCCGTGAAATTACAAATGACGTGATGAGGACTGACAAAAGAGGAGTGGAGGCTCTTCAGTACGGCAACGTTATGGGACTGCCAGACCTCCGGGAAGTTATAGTAAGCGATCTGCTGGCTCCCAAAGGAGTGCATGCAAAGTCTGACAATGTCCTTATAACAACTGGTGGACTGGAAGGCATGAACCTGATGTGCCAGCTTTTCATCGATCCCGGTGATGTGATACTGGTGGAGTCGCCAACTTTTGTGCATTGTGTAGAGATTTTTGAGATGTTCCAGGCCAGGTGCATTGCTGTGGAAATGGACGACAACGGCATGATCCCTGAAGATCTTGAGGCTAAGATAATAAAACACGAACCAAAAATGGTATATGTCATCCCTACTTTTCATAATCCAACAGGGAGGACCCTGTCACAGGACAGGAGACAGAGGATCGCTGAGCTAGGAAGCCGTTACGACGTGATCGTCCTGGAAGATGACCCATATCGGGATATAAGGTACAGCGGTACTGACCTGAAACCCATCAAGGCCTTTGACGAGACGGGAAATACAGTCCTTGCGAATAGTTTCTCCAAGATATTTTCACCGGGCAGCCGGCTTGGTTACGTACTGGCAAGCGACAAAATAACATCCAGACTTTTCGATGCAAAGACTGCCACAAATTCCCATACTTCAATGCTTCCCCAGGTGATCTGTGCGGAATTCTTCAAGAGGGGATATTATCCTGCCCACCATAAAATGATCTGTGATCTTTACAGGGAAAGAAGGGATGCCATGATCGAGAGTATCGACAGATATTTCCCTTCCCAGACAAAACGGACCTTTCCCGATGGAGGGCTTTTTACCTGGGCCGAGCTGCCGAAAGGCATCAATACCACTGATCTCCTTTTGGAATCTTCCTCAAATCCTGACGTGAAGGTGGCTTTCGTTGCAGGAGAGGGCTTTTTCATCGAAGGAGGAGGCAAGGGCAGCAACTGCATGAGACTCAGTTTCGGCGGCGTAGATCCCGAAAGG
>CAZFJG010000133.1:0-4019 GCA_964519285.1 uncultured Synergistales bacterium
CGGTGGAAGAACAGAATTCAAAGAGCGAATCCGGATCGATACAGCAGGAGGCGAGAAGCCTGTCAGGAAGGGCTACATCAGTCTTCAGCGTGACAAGATCCCTTGAAAGAAAAGCAACATCCTTTCCAGCCTCAAGTTTTCGTCTTGCTGCAGGTTTTAAAGAAGCAAGATTATCGTAAATATTCTCAAGACAGCCGAACTCCCCTACCAGGGTCGAGGCTGTCTTTTTTCCTATTCCCTTGACTCCCGGTACGTTATCACAGCTGTCTCCCATTAAAGCAAGATAATCACAAAAAGATTCAGGAGAAAAACCGTAGTCCGAGCAGAACCTCTCCCGGGTCAATCGAGTGAAAGACCCACTTCTGCCATCATATTTCATCAGGGATATCCCATCAGAAGAAAGAAGCTGGCAAAGGTCCTTATCCGGGGAAAGAATGGTAACTCTGTCTCCGTTTGCAATTCTGGAAACAGAAATGCTGGCAAGAACGTCATCTCCCTCGACTTCATCCACAGCTACTGTCGGAATCCCCATGTAAATAAGAAACTCCTGCATTAAGGGGAACTGGCTGGTTAGTTCTCCTGGAACAGGTGGTCTCTGCGCCTTGTACTCAGGAAAGAGATCGCTTCTGAAGCTTTTTCCCGGAGCATCAAAGACAACGCTGACCATATCAGGATCAAAGGTACGTATCGTGTTAACCAGCATGGAGCCAAATCCCTGTACAGCGTTCACAGGGGCGCCTTCTGGAGTGAAATAAAGGTTGGGAAATCCGAAAAAAGCCCTGAAAGCCAGGGCATGTCCGTCAACAAGTAACAGATCAGCCAAAGTATGTCTCCTCTCCATCGAAAAGAATCAAAAAACGAAAAAGCCCTACTTTTTTTCTTCTCCCTTGAACCACTCTATCCTGTAAAGATCATGCCTCCGGCTCTGAAGGTTTCTTACGCTCCCTGTCTGCCTAAGCTCTTTTATCAGGTTGACATCAAGATCTGCAATAAGGGCTATCTCCGAATTTGGTGTAGCCTCCGCAGCTATGGCGTCATGAGGAAAGGCAAAATCCGAAGGAGTGAAAACAGCAGCCTGAGAATACTGGATATCCATGTTCTCCACCTTTGGAATATTACCTACACTTCCGCCTATGGCAACGTAACATTCGTTCTCTATTGCCCTGGCCTGAGAGCATCTCCGGATCCTGAGATAGGCATTCTTTGTATCAGTCCAGAAAGGAACAAAAAGTATGTTCATTCCCTTCTCCGCAAGATAACGGGGCAACTCCGGAAACTCTACGTCGTAACAGATCAGTATACCTATTCTGCCCACATCCGTATGAAAAACCTTAAGGTCCTCTCCGCCTCTTAACCCCCAGGCCTTGGTCTCGTCGGGAGTTATGTGGAGCTTGTACTGTTTGTCCCACGTTCCGTCACGCCTGAGGAGGAAGCATACGTTATAAAGCCTGTGATCGCGATACTCTGGAACACTTCCCGAAATAATATTGATGTTGTAGGTTACCGCCATTTTAAGCAGTTCATCTCGAAGCTGATCCGTATATTCCGCCAGGGACCTCATGGCCTCCGCAGCATCCTCCTGGTCATATTGGGCGATCAGGGGAAGGTTGAAGAGCTCGGGGAACATGATAATATCGGAATTGTAACTCGAGATGGCATCCACGAAGAACTCCACCTGGTGGAGAAATTCATCGAAGGACTCAAAAAGTCTCATCTGCCACTGGACAACTCCTACCCTTACATAGGTCTTTACCCTGGGTATCAGCCTTTTCTTTTCCTCATAATATATATTGTTCCATTCAAGAATTACACCAACGCCTCTTGACTTTTTATCCTCTGGCCAGTAATTCTTGACAACTTTTCTAAAGTGGAAATCGTTGCTCAACTGGAATGTTAGAACCGGATCATGAATCTCCCTGTTCTTGACCTGCAGAATATATTTCCAGGGCCCCATATCTTCAGAATATTCAGAGTATCCAGGGATCCTGCCTCCAATTATGATACCCTTGAGATTAAGGTTTTCGCAGAGTTCCTTTCTCGCATCGTAAAGTCTTCTTCCCAGCCTCATCTGCCGGAAATCTGGATCAACAAAGACATCTATTCCATAGAGGTAATCTCCATCCGAATCATGGTTGCGAAGAAGTCCGTCTCCTATTATTGAATCGTAGGTGTGATTGTCACCGTAGCTGGAATAATCGATAATCAGACTCAGGGCGGCAGCCACAACCCTGCCCCGATCATCAATGCAGATCTGACCTTCGGGAAACCTGTCCACCATGGCATAGAACTGTTCCCTGGTCCATGCTCCACCCATTGCTCCAGCATATACCCTGTCCATGATCTTTTCGACATCTTCATAGTCCGTTTTGTGGAGCGTCCTGAGACTCAATTTGTAGTTTTCGAAAACCTTGTCATCTTCCTGCATGGATGCTCACTCCTTCGTCAGGCCCCTTTGAAACAAAAAACTCTGTTCATAGTCACCGGGAGATTGTACCCTAATATACCGGAAAATATCAATCGGAACAGGAAATTGAAACTACTTCAGTTATTGAGCCGATTTATCCTGCCTTCTCTTTTCCCTCTGTTCCTTCATCCGATTTTCTTTTTTCCCCCTGTCAATACCCATCAGAACCCTGACTTCCTCGTCTGTCCTCCATATATATTCCGGCGGAAGATAAAGCTTCTCTTCCACGTCTCCATATGTGTAATGAACCATGATCCTGCCACTTTTACCTGTCTCTATTCCGGTTATGAAAAGTTCCCTGTCGTCCTTTTCGATATCATAATACTGCTCAACGTACAAATGACAGAGATTCACACATCTCATTTCCAGTTTTTTACGAAGAAGCTGATACTGCTCGTATTCATGCCTGTCCATCTTGTCCAATTCTGTTCCCCTCCAATAATAAGTATGATCTGTTTATTTTTCTAGCAAATATTATATTATCACTTTATCTGAATGTCTGCGCATAAAACATAAAGCACAAAAAAGAGGAAACACCTTTTTACAGTGCTTCCTCTCATCTAATTTATTTTTCCCCGAAAACACCAACTTAATGGGATCAGGCTTCAGCCTTATCTGGCCACTACAGGGTATTCACCCCTGTTTTTTTGTAACTATTCAATTGTACGGAGAAGGATGTTACCGTTTGTTCTATGAACACGTCCCCCTTCCCTTAAAATTGCACCGGGTTACCTGGTTAATTACTAACAGCTTTCAACCAAACAACTCCTTGCACTTTCTTTTCTATTTACTTTCCAAGTAACTTTCTCGAACCTTAAACGCTGATCTTTTCTTTGACACTTGCTCGGTACTGTCTATTTACTTCACTGCCGTACTTCTGGTTCACGCAACTTGTAACCTTACTTGTAACCAGGTAACCCGGCAACTTTGAGACTCCACTGAACTTTTACCCTTTCCTTAGTTCATCTAAATGATACACCAAATCAGTCTCACTTGTCAATGGATTTTTTAAGCTTCCATTTGAAATATAGCTCAGGCAATGCCAGTTTTCGTCATTAATAGTCAGTAAGTACGGAAATACTTTTCAAAACGCAAAATTCCAGCGATTTTCGATCCCTTTGGATTAGCCCTTACTAACACTGAGAAAGATCATGATATTAAATAATTATTTTTTACAAGATGAATGGGCGGTTCGCGAACCGCCCCTACGATTAGACACATTTTAAAACCCGGGGCATAAAGGAAAAGACGGAGTCCTTTTCCAGGTAATGAAAGAAATCCACGGGAAAGACGCATGGAATTCGCGTCCGGCCAAACCAGCCTTATGATTTATTTCGACGCTGAAAGTCCGGCCGTCCGGGCTCTGTGTTTTTTTAAAGAGGATTTCGACGGAATTCTCGACGGACTGTCAAAGTTTCACCATTACGCGCTTTAAGAACCTTGGATCTAAAACCCAGGACATACAAGAAAAAAGAGTTGTTCCTTTTTTTCAGGTAATAAAAAATGGACATGAAAGCTCCTGAGAGTTTTCAGGGACATTTGCGATTACCTTAAG
>CAZFJG010000134.1:0-4002 GCA_964519285.1 uncultured Synergistales bacterium
GATCTTTGAATGATCGCTGGCATTAGTCCAAAAAGTCCAGTATAAAGCTGGAAGATAGACCACGATACCGCAATTATGGTGAAAATTAATCTGGTGTTAGGTCCTAATTCATCAATTCTGCATAGAGCTCCATTTTCTTTGGGAATTTCAGTTTTTGGTTCATTCTCCTTTTTTGAAAAAAACTTCATTGTAGACATACCCCTCCTGGCTAAAGGTTTTCCCCTCAATATAGATATGGGATTCATCAAGATGTTTAATGTTTCGAGAAGATCAATTAAATATCATTCACTTTTGTTTCTTCATAAAGATAAAAGCAGGATTTATTTTGAACAATAATGGGGATATCAGTTCATTGATCTGAAATAGTAATAACCCCCTTATTCCCATCTACTATTAAAGTGTTTCCCGTTTCAATGATTTCAAAAGGATCCTCTTGAAGATCCGTCACTACAGGTATCTGAAGAGCAGCAGCTGCTGAAGCTGTTCTGGAATCCATTTGCGGAAAAATCATCGCTGCTGGACCAACCCCATTTATGCCTGCTGCATGAATCCGGCAAGACCAGCCTGTAGAACCTCTACCTCCTGACATAACAAGGACCTTCCCTTTGATATTAAAACCTTCCAAGGGGTGATCTTTCTGTATGATCTCTCCATTCTTAAGGTCAATGGCACTGTCTCCCTGGAGAGAAATGTAGCTCACAAGGGCTTCAGCTTTTACAATACCAGGGATAGCTCCTCTTCCTTTAATTATTTGAGAATTCATTTTCAGTGTCCCCATTTCCCCGAAATTGCAGCATTAAGGCACTGCTCTCTTGAACCGTGAAATATATTGGAGTTAATTCTTGGCTTCATGTAGTTTGCCTGTTTTGCAGAATCAAAAGCTAAGCCTGATGCATCTTGAGGCCATTTGCCAGTCAGGATTGGACAGCTCCCACAAAAAATCTTGCCGCCGCTTTTTTCAATGGATGCAGTGTATCCACAATGGTCTGCGATGGCTTTTATTGGATAGGCTGTCCAGATCTGAAGCTCAACATCAGAATTTATTTTTTTATCATCTAAAAAGTTTGCGACTTCTCTTATTTGTTCAATTGAATAATGAGGACATCCAAGGCTTACAAAATTTATTGCTCCGTTATTAGCGGAATTCAAAAACTCTTTTGTTTTCCTAATGTCATCACTTGTTACAGGGATAGAATCTTTGGGAACTTTGCCCCCGAATGCAGTTTTTAAATCTGGAGCTTCAGGGGTAATACCAGGGAAATGACATAGTTCAACGCCTCCCGTTGTTGCCATAGAAGCAAAACAACTCCTGAGCATTTCAAAATCGGGTTTTTGTGCAATGCCATCAATTACCGGTATCGAGAAAGGAGGACATTTACTTCCAATTGTGAAGCCTAACAAATCCCAATCGTTAATTGTTTCAATCTTACTATCGATATGAAACAGGACATTACCTTTCCTTTGTTCCGGAATGTGGTTTCCCCAGTAGGGAGTTCTCCCTGAAAAAGCAGAACAGAAGGAAGCTTCTATTCCATCTGCATTGGCACATGCTCCCCAAAGAGAATTCATAAAAATGATGGCGTGAGATTCTGTCGAAACGTAATGTTCGCCCATTAGTGGAATGAAACCAAGCATATAGGGGACACAGGAGCCGATTACATGAATGCCTTCCTGCAAGTAGCGGCTGAGATAATGATCGTTCTCTTCGGCTTCCTCTTTTGAAAAACCCAGATTTTCCCATTGCATGGGATCCATTGGACCTGCGTCAGTTTGGGCAAAACATTCGACCTTTCCCGGGTTTAGCTTTTCATTAGAACAGAAATGCATAAGGGAAACAGCAGATTCAATATCATTAAGATCTATGGCCTTCAAATATGAATGTGCTCCTGCGAAAAGATGAGCCTTGGTAACTTTGCAAAGCTTCTCTGCATCTAAGACATTTGCATATCTGACAATGAACTCAAGGGATTTCTTTTTAAGCGGGCCGTGTTGTCCATCAAGAATTTGTTTTTCCTCGTCAGTAAGATACATTTGATTCCTCCGTAGGGAAATAAACTATCAAAAATAAGAAATCTATGTTACATTTACTTTTGTAAAACGTAATATTTATTACATCTTATTGAAGTATAAGGCCCATAAACTGTTTTAGTCAATGGTTAAGAATAAGATTTTAAAATCTGCGTTTTTTGTTTAAGCTTGAAGCATCCCTTTAGTTTATTTATTGTTATGAAGTTGCTAAGAAAATTTAAATCTGAAAGGTGAATAAATATAATGGAAAGATCAAATAACACTACAGAATTAGGAGCCAGGCTTTTTTCAAAATTAAGGGACGCATTAGAGAAAGCACCAAAACAACAGAAAAAAGTGTGCCATTATATTCTTGAGAATTATCAAGAGGTTTCATTTATGACAGTCCAGTTACTCGCTGAAAAGGCAGGAGTAAGTACTGCAACAGTAATAAGAACAGTTAACGGATTGGGGTACTCTTCCTTTATTCTTTTTCAAAAACAGCTTCATGAACTGATAATTTCTACTAATGCCTCGGTCTGGTGGAGTATTGAAAAATCTCTATCTCCTCGTCCCGATGGCGAAAGAAACGCTCTGGAGAGGGTAACTGAGGATAACATCAAGGCAATTTCAGAAGGTCTTTCAGAAATGAACATAGATTGCTTCAAAAATTCCGCGAAAATACTTTCTGAAGCAAAAAATATTCACGTACTTGCGTTACGAACGTCTCGGGCTGCAGCAATGGCATTCTACTCTCTGTCACACCAGTTTCTCTCTAATGTAAAATTGCCCACCGCCATGGGAAGTGAACATATGTATGAATATCTGATAGACCTTACTCCTCAGGATGTTTTGTTAGCTATTTCAATTGGAGGACCTCATTATGCCATTAGAACTATTGATGCAATAAAATACGCAAACTCAAAAAAAGTACCCGTTATTCTGATAACTGACAGTATTTCCAATCCTGCTGTAGAGTATGCAAAAGAGCTTATAAGTATTACTACTCCTTCAGATCATTATTCTCTTACTCCTGTCATAACTGTTCTGGATGCACTATTAGTTGAGATAGGTAATCGAAAGAGAGACAAGGTAATTGAAAGATTACACTCTATGGAGAAATTACTTGTACAACAAAAAATTAACGGGTAATTATTTTTCTGAATTTGAACCGAAGATTGTTTTTAATTCATGAATTTTTAAAGGGAGTTCAATTTACGAGACAGGAGTGAGTATTATGGGAAAGATGGATTATCTGCAAAATAAGCCTGTAGCTGTTCTCGGGGCCGGAGCGGTAGGTAAGACTTGTGCCGCTGATTGTAAGTTGGCGGGGCAAGAAGTACGTTTATATGATATGGAACCTTTTGCCGAAACCACGCTAAGGAATGTAAGGGAAACAGGAATTGAAATAGATGGTATCCAGAGGAATCTATATAATTTCAAGCGTTCAGGTACTGCCAAACTTGACATGGTGACTTCTGACATTGAAGAAGTCATGAAAGATGCAGGCATAATAATAATTGCCACAACAGCTCTTGGTCATGAGATTCTTTTTAGAAAAATGATTCCCTGTCTTGAAGACGGTCAGGTTATTCATATCACAACTGATAATTTTGGTACACTTCTATTCAGGAAATTAATGAGAGAACTCAATTGTAATAAAACAGTAATTGTAGGTGGATGGTCAAGTGCTCCCTATGGGACAAGAAATGAAGTTGCTGGAGGTTTTACCTTTCCCAGGTGCAGCATGAAGTACAGGGCTATCTCTCTCAGGGGTGCCACGTTGCCAATGTCGGATATAGATGATTTTATGGCAACAGTACCCATGATAGGTTGTTTAGATGCTGTTACCAATGGGGATGGTCCTGTAAAGGGTAACACTGTTCTTGATATAGGGTTTAGCAATATTAATCCAGTAATCCATGTGCCAGCAACAATTCTTGGTGTTTCTACCATGGAAAACTGGGGCAAAATTTTTGGGGATTTTGACAAGAC